>CAZHJO010000005.1:0-26560 GCA_964532755.1 uncultured Maribacter sp.
CAGTTCGCTAAGTGAAGTGAATATAGAGGATGTGATGAGTGGCTATCATGTAGGACATCCCTATGATTTAAAAACAAACGATTATGGCATGCATGCCAAAGCAGAGGACGTAGGCACTTTCCTAAGGGCATTGAACGTCGGAACATTGTTTGAACAGGGCGAACAGGAAATATATGCTTCCATTTATGAGTATGAACATTCTGGTTGGGTTCCGGGATACCAAAGTTTTGCAAAATATCACAAAGACCTTGATGCTGTCGTTATTGGGTTCTACAGCACAACTGATCCCAAACTGTACAATTGGAACCTGTCCGAAATCATAAATACTAGAATTGTTAAAATACTGAAAAGGCAAATGGAATAGTAAACAAATAGTTTCTGCTGATTGGATAGAAAAAGCAACAACTCCAAAGGCACATGCTTATGATATTTATGATTATGGTTATTTTCTTTGGCTGAGAAGTTTAGGAGAACAAAGTCAATATAAGGCATTTTACATGAATGGGAACGGAGGTAATCATATCATGGCAATACCTAAATTAGACCTTTGTATAGTAATCACAGCCACGAATTACAACAATCGATATGCTCATGATTATTCCTACGAATTGACATCAAACTTTATAATACCAGCTATTCTAAATATAAAGTAAAGCCAGTGCCTAACCATGCATAAAACATCCGTGTCTCGCATTCGCCACGGTGTTTATGCTAGCCCTTGTATGGCCTTGAAAACTGGATTTCAATATGATTTCAGCACTTTATGGGACTCATTTTTTAGTTGAAAATCATGAACGCTCGATTGAGTTCCCTTGGATTGAAACAATGTCGTTATGGGGCAGATTACGGAAGCCGTTATTACCCGTGCCAGGTCAGACATCATGTTTGTGAAAATAGCGGGGCAATCGCTACCAAGAAAAATGCTACTCACTACTGCTGTCAGTGAATATGCACAATGTGCCGAGCCAAATGCCGCGGCCCTGGTGCCTAATTTCGATGGCGTCATAGCAGTCTGCCAGGTGGCGAACAAGGATGGCCTTGACCAGGACTTGACACCGATAGAGGAGCGTATTGACTTGGCTAAAAAACGTATTTTGAATGTGAATGGTATAAGGAGCGATCTTACCAAAAGGGTTGGTTATAGCTTAGGATATGGTTATCCCGAGGGTCTCTTTTTTAACCTTGACCATGTGTTGGTTTAAAATTCAAACACCGACAACACACCCTTTAATGCCTTCCCAAAACAGATACTAATTGTATTTCTTGTTATTCTGTTTTATGAAATAGGATGGGTAAATTCCGTTTTTCTTTTTAAACAATCTTGAAAAGGTTTCCGCACTATTGAAACCCACTTCTTTGGCAATAGCAGTACTCTTGAAATTTCTAAACTTATGGGGTTTTTCTAGCTCTTATAGTGCAAATTCCAGTCTAATATCGTTTAGGTAGGTTGAGAAGTTTTTTCCTTTCGTACTATTTATTGTTTTTGATAAGTAATTGGGGTTAGTATTCATCGTTTTTGCCAGATCAATTAGAGTTAACCTAGAATTTGTAAAATCATTATTCTTTTCAAAGTATTCTAAAGACCGTAGAATAGATTTTTCGATATGTAAAGGAATTTCAGATTTTTCTCTTTTACGTTGATTGGTAGTTAAACTACTTCCTTTTATTTCACTTTTCAGAATATTTTCAAATCTAGCCTTCAGTTTTCGTTGTCTAAACCAAAATGCGAAATAACCTACTATGATTATAAAAATCGCAGCCGCAAAACCATAGATTAATTCGATCATTTTCCGGTTTTTTCTGAAGTTAAATGTAGAAAAACTTCTGCGTAATATGCATTAACACTTGTTGATTTATGGCAATCGTTGACAACTGGATTATATCATTTCTGTTATACTTCTTCTTCTAAACCTACATACCTTGCTAGGTCCACAAAAATATTCACATTACCCTTTCCCCATTCAGTCGATACCACAAAATTAACGTTATAGTACACACCAAAATCCCATCAGCTCCAGTAAAATGTCTTTTGTTAGAATTATTGGAGTATTTTGTTTCTACTTTGGTAGAACATCTAATACTTTTGATAGAAACCCTATAATTATTAAGGTTTATTTACAAGTAAATTCCATTCTAATTTATTAAATTACATGTGACAGAATCAAACTCCCCCGCAGAAATTTAAATTGCTATGGCTACAAAATACATGGGTAAAAGAACCCAAAGATTCTATTTTATAGATAATGGTGAAAGAAAAAGTTATGTGCTGATCTATGGCGATGAGGTGAATTCTTTAAATACACCTGCACCTTCTTCGGGATTCACAAGCCTTAATTATCGTGGACGTAATGGTGAGATCAAAAACCCTGCAGTAATCGATAAGAGAAGCCTTGAAATGTACTTTTTGGATGTTGGCCAGGGCGATGCTGCATTTGTTGTAACTCCCAATGATACCAAAATACTTGTAGACGGAGGGCTACAAGATAGGGCTTTAGGTTTTATAATTTGGAAGTACAGATTGGATATACCGGGTAATACGGTAACAATAGACCATCTCTTTTTAAGTCATGCGGACAAAGACCATATTGAAGGCTTAATACCACTAGTAGAACATCCTCAAATAACGGTGAATAATATCTATCACAACGGTATTGGATTGTTTGCATCGGGCTTTAATACAGAACTGGGAACAACGAACAATAACCTTTTAATAACCAAACATAATTCAATAAATGATCTTAACGGACTTATACTAAAGGACACTTTTTCCAATTGGATTTCCGCTATAGCAGCAAAAGGTATAAACTACAGAAGACTGGATAGGACTGACGGCATTTTAGATATAGGGGATCCTGAAGTAAGGATGGAGATTTTAGGACCTGCCCTGGAAGCAGACGGATCTTTTAAGTGGTTTGGTGACAAAGGCAAAACAATAAATGGCCATTCCTTGGTGTTTAGACTCACTTATGGCCACGTTCGAACTTTCTTCTCTGGTGATCTTAATATTAAAGGGAGTAGACATTTGCTTGCCCAACAGGATGGTCCTTTAACCGTGAATGCACACGTATTTAAAGCACCCCATCATGGAAGTCACAAATATGAACCAGAATTATTAAGAGCAGTGAATCCAATGATAACGGTGATTTCTTCCGGTGAGGTTCCGGATCATGGACACCCAAGAGCAGAGTTTTTAGGTTCAATGGGACTATATGCACGAGGTAATAAGCCACTTTTGTATTCAACAGCCCTATCTGCCCTATTTGTCGACGCAGGGGATGCAGATCATGTTGCTAATGCTGGAATAGTGGAGCCCACAACATTAGGCGACCTAGACTTTGCTCAGGCAGCATCCAATACAGCGGCACGTAGAAGATTTAAGAAGTTATTACCAGGGATAGTCAATGTTAGGACTGATGGCGAATTTCTATACTCTTATAGAAGGGTTCAGATGGGCTATCAATGGGAGTCCTATAGGTTCAGATTCAGTTAGAAGATCAGTTGTTTATATCTCCATAGGTACATTAATGACCTGGTCCAAGCTTTCACCTCCTGCGAAAGAACCGCCAATAACACCCCCTCTTTCTAAAACCTGACCAATTAGTTTTCTGTCAACGTATTTTTGTACGAATCAACTAGCCTCTACTGTGTACCCCCTCCAAACTAAACTGCCTTTGCAACACCTCGCGGCTTTACAAAAGAATCGGAATCCACCATTTTTCTATCATTCGTATGAAGAACTGTTACTTTGGAAACACCGCGATTTAGTAACGATCCTGCAATTTCAGAGTTTTGAGTGTAGTCATCCCTTCCGCTTGCGGTTGGAATAACAACAATGGCGGCATCCCATCCACCAGCGAATTCAACAAATCGGTTAGATATAGAATCACTTTTCATCCCTCTACCCACAATCACTAATGCCCCCTCTTAAGGACCTATAAATTGTTCATCAAATTCAGGGTTCTGCCCTTGCAGATTTGGAATGCCAAAACTAAAAAGCAATAAAAGACAAATATTAATCATATGCATGTTATTTAGGTAAGGGTATCTATCTATATGTTTTCCAACAATTGAAAAGCATCATTGATGATACTCTGCTTCTTGCCCTTAGTTGATTGTCGTTTATTTGAATTTTGCCGAGGTACTGTGTAAAACGAGTATCAATCGGGTTTTTAGAAGCTAAATTCTAATCATATTTTTCCAATACGAATTGATTACCTTCTTAAATCAGGCGAATAATCTCTATAGGTTCAGCTCTCCCTTTTAAATTCTCAGCACCTTGATTCTTCATTTTAAGTTTTGTATGATCTAGCTTATCAAGTACGTCCTTTGAAATGAGTATTTCCGAATCAAATTTTTTATTGAGCTGTTCAATACGGGAAGCCAAAATTACTGTGTTTCCGGTTATTGAATACTGTTTTCGCTCACTCGTTCCTACATTGCCGGTTACAATGTCCCCGGCATGTAGACCTATGCCCACTTTGGTTTTGGGTATTTCCCCAGATTCACATTTTTTATTCATTAACTCCACGATCTCCAAGGAGGCGTTTACTGCATTCAGGCAATCATTACCCGCTGAGGCCGGGGCCCCGAATGTGGCCATAAAACCATCACCTAGAAACTGGTTGACAATACCATGGTGTTTGCCGACAATGTCAATCATAAAGCCGAACACATCATTTTGATATTGTATGATTTCGAATGGCTCTTTGTTTTCTGCAAATGGAGTGAAGTCCCGGATGTCAAGAAACATGATACATGCAAACAATTTCTTACTGCTTGATTTTATAGTATCGGATAATAGCTCAAATGCGACCTCCTTGGAAACTTGTTGCCCGAAGAGGCTAATAGCTCTATTCTTATTCTCGATTTCCAGTTTATTGCGTTCAACCAGCAACTTATTTGATTTTTGCTTTTGTCTAAATCCGTAAAAAACAACGCCTGCCAATAGTAAAATCAGTAAGGACGCCACAATGAAGAACCACTTCTGGTTTTCAGACTTTTTCAATTTCAGATCTTGGATTGTTTTTTCGATCATCAACTCATTTATTGCCGCTTCTTTCTTTTCAGTTTCATATCGGGTTCGTATTTCTGTTATCTGCTCACTGGTTGTTTCGTTGAAAATGCTATCCTTAACCTCCGTGAAAAGTTTATAGTATTCAAGCGATCTTTTGTGATCTCCCATAGCCATAGCGAGTTCAGAAAAGTTCTGATACACTTCCTTGACCAATGCTTTTGCTCCAGTCTTCCTTGCCAATTCCAGGGACTGATTGAAGAATTGTTCTGCCTTTGTATAATTCCCTGACTTCAAATAGGCCGTTCCCATATAGTTGAAAGCCTTAGCTTTGCCCCAGTTGTCTCCAATTTTATCAGCGATATCCAAACCTTTCTGGTAGTATTCCATGGCTTTGCTTTGGTTGTTCAGATCACTGTATAGAATTCCAATATTCATTTGCAGGGCAAAGACCAGATCGTTGTTCCCATGTTCTTCCTGAAGCTTCAATGCCTCTAGAAAATATGGCAACGCCCTATCGCTCTCACCAAGATGATCGGAATAGGCATCTCCAATATTATTGAGGGATGAGGCAATATCATCAATGTCGCCTATCTCTCTTCTTATTTCCAGTGCCCGTTTATAGTGGTCAAGGGCCTGATCTATATTTCCCAAATTCAAATAGTGTATGCCTATATTGTTCAAGGCATCCGCAATTCCTTCTTTATCTCCATACTGTTCATGGGTTTTCAGTGAGCTTAAAAATGATTCTAGGGATTTATCATAATCACCAAGCAGGTTATAGGCTATGCCTAGGCCATTAAGTGACCTTGCTACACCATTCCTATCATTTGCTGCCTGGCTTATTTGCAATGCTTTCCGATATGCTGCCACAGCCTTTTGGAAATCACCTAGTTTTCGATGAACATTACCGGAATTAATGTAACCGCTCGCTTCACCTTCTTCAAATGATATCTTGTTGGCCAGGATAAATGCCGCTTCCGCATATCCGAGTGCTTGATCCGGATCAACATGCCTTAATTCCTTTGAGAGTTGGTTTAGAATACCAACACGACTTATTCCGCTAGACTTCTTCAGTTGAAGTTTAAGACTGTCGGTATTGTTTTGAGGCCATCCGTTTTGACTTAAACCCAGCATGGCGATAATAAAAAACAACCGTATGTACTTCTTTTTACTGCTTGCCATATATTTACATAACATAGTTTGGGAATCATAGGTTTAAAGCTGTGCATACCCTGTGTCTTTACCCATGGAGGCATTATCCATGCGCTCTTAAATAGTTAGTTTAATTGACTTTCAGTTTTTACATTACAAATTATTGATAATAATCGGATATAGCTACTACTGAATCCTACTAAGAGATCTAATCGTTTATTTGAACTTTTAATTTTCGTTCACTTCACGACTAAACCGGCTTTTGATTTCCTCAAAGTCTACAACTTTTATATTCCCTTTGGTTGGAATCATGTTCTGCCAGACCCAGTTGTAATGTTCAATCACTTTTTCGGCTTTCAGATGAGGCCTATCCGTCGTTGTATGGGCATCAGCTACAACTGTAATCGAATAATCCTTGGTCAGCGCCGATTGAACGGAGGATTCAACACAGAAATCAGTAGCACATCCAGTTATCAATAAATTGCTAAGACATAACTCCCTTAGTATTGATTCGAGGTTTGACCCATAAAAAACATCATTCGCATATTTATCTATTAGTATATCATTTATATCAACCTCCAATTCATCTAGAATTTGCCAATCAGTTGTATTTTTTTCGAATTCACCGCTACCAGTTCCATCGTGCTGTATAAAGATAACCGGCAAACCACCTTTTCTGAATAACCTGGCAAGATCGTTTATTCGCATCACCACTCCTTTGGTGTCAAATCTTGAAGATATAGAAGTAAATGAGCCTTTCTGCATATCGATAACCAAAAGAGCCTTTTTCATTTAGTCGCTTTTTTTAACTATGTTCAAATTCACTTTTCCTAGCCCAATTATTTCAATTTCTTATTGAAATCCTGGACTTGTTTTGAAAACCCCCCTTCGTCCTTAAAGGCTATCAGGTTTCCATCCGGATCTTTGAATTTAGCCACTTTTCCCCAGGGGTGTTCTTGATAATCTACTTCAACATTCCTATGAGCAAGAAATTCGGCAAAATCCTTAACATTTTTTACATTCATTCTAATGCAACTGAAATTTTTGATAGGGTTAGGGTTTAAATTTAGATATTCGCTCCGATCTTCTTTTTCGACCATTAAATACGTCCCATAAAAATCAAAGCAGCACAAGTCCTCATTTTGAAAAAGAATTTCCAATCGTAATGTTCTACTGTAAAACGCTATACAATCATCATAATTTCTGACATACAGTATAAGTCCTGTCCTTTCTATTTTCATCTTTTTTTTGAACTTTTTAATCCCGATATCTATCGGGATAGATTAAGACTTTTCATGGGAGGTGTTGTTGTAAAATGTTTTTTTACCTTCCTGCTCCATAATTCCCAGAGTTGTGATATTGAATACAATCCCTTCGTCCACAAACTTGTACTATAGGTTATCGATATAGCAACTTTGATTGGACAAATTCATCAAATACCTTGTATTGTTTTAATCCAATTTTTTCCAAGTTTCATTATGACTAGGAATTATTACTTTTAATATCTTTCCATTGGAATCAAGTATGAAATCTAAATAAATGGTCGATCCTTCCACATAAAACCGAGTTTCTGATTCTGGAAAAAGCGGAAATGTTTGATTATTTACCTTAAAAAATAAAGAACCATTCTCAATAAACATTTTAGACGTCCTGTTTGCCCCGGTTAATTTGTAATCACCACAATATTTTTTTAATTCACTTTCGTTTAATCTCAGAAATTCCTTATTCTCAAAAGTGATTACCGATCTTGTTTTTAAATTGTATTCATCACCAGACTTTAAAGTGTAAAACTCTCTACTACCTTTAGGTAATTTATAAATAGTATCTCTTTCTTTCGACCAACGCGTTCCATCGTACATGGCAACATAACTTTCCCCTAAAACTTTAAATGTATCACCTTGAACAATTATTCCAGTACCTTCATCTATTCCTATCCCCAATAATTCAGGTCTGTTATCTAGAATTTCAAACATATCAAACTGTCTGTTTCTTTTTAAAAGATGTTGATCGATCGCGACATTTTTTATAAAACCCAATCCTACTTCATGGTCTCCCATCATTTTTGTATTTCCCTGCGAATCCCCTCTAGCTAAATAGGAACCTTGAATTGTCGCACCGGCTGATCCTCCTGCGATAACCCCGCCTCGATCTAAGAGCTTAAAAAATTCATCATGTGCCTTTGTGTTTAAATAGGAGTCTGCATGTCGCCATTGTCTTCCTCCACTGAAAATAACACCCACAGCATTTTTAATCGGTTCAATGAATTCATCTGTATTTGCCTCCTTTGGATCTCTAGTGTGTAATACCGTTACATTATTAAAACCGGACTGAAGGAATCCTTGTTTGTATTTTTCTAAAAACTCATCAGAGAGAACTTCAGAAGAACTAGCTGTTGGAATAACAATTATTGGTGCGTCCGCTCCACCGATGAGTTCCAAGAATTTATCTTTGAAAATCCCGTGAATCCAATCACCAGTTATAATTAATGCGCCTTTTTCTGGACCACTAGTTTCATTTGCCTTCAAGCTCTCTGAATCTTGCCCAATTAGATAGTTAATCGGCAACATTACTATTGTAAGAACAAAACAGATTAGTAATTTTCGGAATTTCCCCATATTTCTTTTCGTTGGTTATTAATGCATGACTTGGAGCTACTATTTTTGGTGTTGTTTTTTATATCCCTAACTAAGTTAAGGAATCCTTTTTTTGAACTTTGCCTTAACAACATATACCCATTTTTGATAATCCGTTGTACTAAAAAATATAGATTTTCTTACATTTTATACAATAAGAACAACACTTCATACAATTGTAAACCTTAAATCCATGATTAGGTATTAGATTAACATCAAAATAAAAATCACACCCTGCTTAAGGAAGTGACTTTTGATTAAAAAACAAGTATCAGATGAATCCACTTATATCCTATATCGCGACTGCAGCCATAATTTTTGCCCTAAGCGTTATCGTTTTTATTCTAACCGGGCTGATCAATAATCGACCTGGTCAGTAAATGTCCTACTGCCTTTCTTGAAAACATCCTTTATTTGAACTTCATTATTGGACGTTTTTAGTAGTATATAATTCAATCGCCCTTAGATAATCCATAGCGCCATTCATTGTCATATCATGAATAAAACCATCGAGTTCAGGATGATTTTCCTTAATCCAACGAACTAAAGAATCCCTTTCCTTTTGCCAACTATTCCAATCAGCACCTATACATTCGAATTCATCAATTCTTGAGATTTTACCGGAATTAAAAGAGATTTTGTATTGACATACCATAGCGTTGTTTTTTAAGAACTCATTACGAACAGAAGTTAAAGCTACATAGGCAATTATCTGATTGTTCCTTTCTTCTAATTCAACTACTTCATAAGACGGTTTAAATATGGAATCCCATTTAAATTGTTCATAAAAACTATCATGGTTATAAGGCATGACATAATCTCCGGCAGTAATTGTAATGCTATCTTTTATAAGTGTTTTTATTTCAGTATAGTTAGCTGCATCCCTGGCATTATAATATTTGGCAACTGTCTCTTGATGGGTTAATTGCTGATCGTTGCATCCCATTATAAAATACAAAAGAAGTAGTAAGGGAAAGATGTTTTTCATTGATCGTTTATTTGAACGTTCATTATCTGTAAAATTAACTATCTATTTTCAGAGGAACGGCCGCGTGCAACATCCGCCTTAACTTTCTTTTTGGCTTTAAAACAGCAATAAAGCCAAATGGAAACTATTGTAAATGAAATTATTACTACGCTGGTTAAGATTGCTGATATTTCCCTATTTAAATCCATAATTTCCATCCCTAATTTAAAATTTAATACGCGATTCTTTCCTTAACACCTTAACAATGCAAGTTAAGGCATTATAATTATTTTGTACCCGCATGGTGCCGACAATCCAACCGGTGTAAACCCACTTCAATAGTTCAGTTGATCTTTCGTCCAATAGGTGACTTTTTACGCTATGACAAGCTAAGGTTTTAAATAGTTAATGCCCCTATTCTCTCTATATTTGTTATTCCCTATCAAAACCTATTGACTTGCTTTTTACTATTTTGGTAGAACGATAACAAATTAGATGAGAATCAAGCGAAACATTCTTTTGGTTTTAAGTTTTACGCCCTTTTTATTAGGGGGGCAAAACCTATTACCTCCAATTCACAACTATAAGACTTATGAATACAAGGCAGAAAGCAAGAACTGGGGGCTTTCCACTAATGTTGATGGCGAATTATTTGTTGCTAACAATGGCGGTTTGCTACATTTTAGTGGAGAAAAATGGGAGCTGTATAAATTACCCAATAATACTACTATACGATCAGTAGCCAGTATTGACGAAAAAATCTATACCGGCTCATATGAAGAGTTTGGGTATTGGACCAAAAACAAAGTAGGTCTTTTAGAATATACCTCGCTTACCCATTTGATAAAAGACCATGAATTCACTAGCGAGGAATTTTGGCAGATTGTGTTGTTTGGGGATACCATCGTTTTTAGGTCCTTTTCAGCAATCTATGTTTTAAAGGATGGTGAGATTGCGGTAATTGACCCTCCTTTTGTAGTAACCTACATTACCATTCATGAAAATAGGATATTGGTCGCCGGAGACCATAAAAGGCTTTATTCGTTGGACAGTGATAAAATTATACCCTTAGAGGAGCATGAGCTTCTCTCTGACAAGATCATTGTTGGTATGGATATTATCACAGAGGGCCTACTTATCGGAACAAAACTCAACGGATGTTATTTATTGAGCCATGGCCAACTCACACCATTTGAAACGGACATTAATGCCAAATTGAAACAACATCAGCTCAACCAGGTATTGCCTCTCGCTGGTGGTAAAATTGCTTTCGGAACCATAAAGAATGGCATTTATTTATACGACCATTCAAACAAGACGCATCAAAAATTCAACCGCCAGGTAGGGTTGCAGAACAATACCATACTTTCAATGGCCCAGTATAAAGAACAATTATGGGTAGGTTTGGATAACGGAATAGATAGGATTCAATTGAATAATCCGTTAACTTTCTATACCGATTACTCTGGAGCGATTGGTACCGTTTATGACCTGGCAGTTCATGAAAATGTAGCCTACATAGGCAGTAATACGGGCATTTATTATTTCAGTGACGATAACTTACATTTTGTTGAAGGTTCACAGGGACATGTTTGGGATTTGAATGTAACAAATGGCGAATTGTTTGCCGGCCATAACACAGGTACGTTCAAGGTTGCCAAAGGAGTGCTTGAAAAAGTGTCCACAATTTCCGGAGGTTACCAGATTGTAAAGGTCCCGGAATCTAACACGGCCTTTATTCAAGGCACCTACATTGGTCTTGCCAAATATGAAAAAAACACAAATGAAGATTGGATCGTTACCCCAATTTCAGGCATATCCTTTCCAGTTAAATACCTATGTTTTGAGGATACAAATACGATGTGGGTTGCTCATGCATACAAAGGTCTCTATAGGATTGTATTGAATGACAACTATGACCAGGTAATAGGGATACAGGAGTTTAATACAGATGTCATCCCAAACAATTACAATGTAAAGGTTTATAATATTAGGAACCAGATAGTTCTAGACATTGCGGGTAAGTGGTATAGATACGACCCTATCTTAAAGAAGATCGCACTTTTCGAAGAATTTCAGAAGTATAACAATAAAGATCTGGTCCAATACGACGATGGTTTTTTCTGGTTCATTGACAATGAGGGATCTAAAGAAGTAATATACACCGATCTAAAAGAAATACAGATTGTTCTAGATGATGTACAATTAAAGGAGAGATTGGCTCCAGAGGCCGAAAACATACTCAAATTGAACGATTCTATTTATTTTTTCACCTTGAATGATGGTTTTGGTCAACTTGATCTTACGAAATTCCGCAAACACCTTGAAAATCTTGAATTACCCAAACCTAAGCTCATTTCCTTTGAAGATGAGGAAGCGCTATATAATTTAAATGTCGAGCCGTATACAGTACCCTATAAAATGTCCCAAAATCTAACTATAAACGTTTCTTCCCCAAGCTTGGCAAAGCCCAAGTATTATTATGAATTGAAAGGGGCCATTGACCTATCTTCTTATGTTGATAATGGAAATATCAATTTTCAAAACCTGCCCTTTGGAAATTACGAATTATACGTTTCAACGATTCACGTGGATAATGAACGTTCTGACGCCAGAAAAGTGCTGTTCGAAATTGCCCCGCCATGGTATTTGTCCAAATTAAGTTTGGCCATTTATTTTCTTATGTTAATGGGTTTAGTCTTCTTTATCAGATGGCACAACAGACAAAAGTTGGAGAAAAAGCATAACAAATTGAAAGAACGATTGTTTAGGGAACAGGAAGAAAGCCTGGCCAAATTGGAAAAAGAAAAATTAGAAAAAGAAATAAAACAAAAGCAAAAGGAACTGGCAAGGACTACACTGAATATGGCTGAAAAGAATAAGGTTATTCTTGAGCTCAAAGAAATGTTGGTGGTAAATAAAAGCCAATTTACGAGTCAGAATCGATATAGTTCCTTTATCAAAAAACTGGATAACTCAATCAATGACGAAGGCGATTGGAAACATTTTGAGGTCAATTTTAAAGAACTTCATGAGGACTTTTTTGAAAACTTGCTTAGACAGTATCCGAATCTTACCCCCAAAGACCTTAAATTATGCGCATATTTAAAAATGAACCTCTCTTCAAAAGAGATAGCCCCTTTAATGGCGATTACCAATAGAGGTGTAGAAATACATCGTTATCGTCTAAGGAAAAAGCTTAAAATCGACAGTTCACAAAATCTCTCGAACTTCCTGATAAAGTTTAATTGACCTTTTAAGGCTTCTTCCCTGGAATTCATATAATTAGAGCTGTATACCTACTACATCAAAACTACATCACTATGTTAAATATTAAGATCTGTTTAACATATTTACTACTGCAAACACCCTCTATATAGGTCGTTCCAAAGACCTATGCCATGATGTAGTTTTTATGTACTCCAACAGCTAGTCCACAGCCCCATGATTTGGTAATTTAGTATGAACTCGAACTAATTTTTAAATAATCATTAAAATGGGAAATAAACTATTATTAATCTTGCTTTTATTGTCACAATTGGCAATTTATGCACAGGACGGCATAACGGTGTCCGGAACAGTTTCTGATACAGAGGGGCAACCCTTGCCAGGAGCCAGTGTTGTTGTGAAAGGAACTACAACAGGAACACAAACCGATTTTGATGGAAATTTCATTTTGGACAATGTTCCGTCCGATGGGATTTTGTCAATTAGTTACCTTGGTTTTGTCACCCAGGAGATAGCGGTTGATGGAAGAACTTCAATTTCAGTGGCCCTGGCAGAAGATGCACAGGCACTTGATGAGGTTGTAGTTATCGGGTATGGTGAAATGAAGTCTAAGGATCTGACATCCTCAATAACCACAGTTAAATCTGAAGAATTGGAGGCAACCCCCACTGGGCAGGCCATGCAGGCTCTACAGGGAAAAGTAGCCGGTCTGCAGGTTACAAGTAGTGGTGGCCCTGGTCAATCCCCCACCATTCGTGTTAGGGGTATTGGATCTTATGGGACAGATCAAAATGATAGGGATACTTCTTCACCATTGTACGTCGTAGATGGAATGTTCTTCGATAATATTGATTTTCTAAATACGGCAGATATTACCTCTATATCTATCTTAAAAGATGCTTCGGCTGCCGCCATTTATGGCGTACGAGCTGCAAATGGGGTCGTACTTATTGAAACGAAATCCGGGTCATTTAACCAAAAGGCAGAGATTACCTATGACGGGTATACCGGCTATCAAGTAGCACAGAACATATTAAAACTAGCCAATGCGGAACAATTTACAACATTGGCATTGGAGTCAGGATCAGATCCTGATGCCCAATTCATTTTAAATGCCATGCAACGGTACGGGCGTAGCCGTATTAACCCCAATGTTCCAAATGTAAATACTGATTGGTACGATGAGATAATTCGGCCGGCCCTAATTCGCAACCACAGCATAGGCGTTACGGGGGGTAGTGAAAATGCAACCTATGCCATTGGAGCGAACTATTTTGGCCAAGAGGGTATCCTAAAGATGAAGAATGATTATGAACGATTTAATTTAAGAAGTAAGATAGATTTTAAAGCGAATGAGTGGCTAACAATAGGAGGTAATGCGGTAATAAGTAATGCAACGCGCTTTGATGCGGAAGATTCCGCATTTCGTCTGGCCTATTTTGCGGTACCCATCTTACCTGTTTTAGATGATAACCTCGCCAATGATCCTTCTGTTTTTCCGACAAACTATGCAAATGCCCAAGACTTGGGGTATAGAGGTGGACAGAATCCCTTCCCTATTATGGACAACAGCGAATTAAGGTCAAAGATCAGAAATGTGCTGGCCAATTTTTATGCACAGATTAATATAATTCCTGAAAAACTAAATTTTAAAACAGCCTATAACCATAATTTTCAAACTATAGAAAGAAGAGAAGTGCGACTTCCATTCTTTATCGGTAATAACTTTCAGCGTGAAGATGCCGAGTTGTTAAAGAAGAGTGAGACTTTCTCCAATCAAATTTGGGATAATACACTTACGTACACCGATACTTTTGGAAAACACAATCTTACACTGTTGGCAGGAACTTCTTTTAGGGACGAGGCCTATGATTTGTTACAGGCAAAGGGCCTTAATTTCCCGCTATCTGGGGAAGAGGCCTATTTTTTAGATCAGGCCCAGACCATTGTTGTAGATGAAAACAACAATAGAGTTACCAAAGATGGAGGAGCGCGCGAATATGGATTTTCATATTTCGGCCGGGTTTCCTATAACTATGACAATCGTTATTTACTCTATGGCACTTTTAGAGCGGACGGTACCAACAAGTATCAAGAACAATGGGGTTATTTTCCTACGCTAGGTGCTGGCTGGGTTGTAACCGGTGAATCCTTTATGCAGGATAATGGTATTTTCGATTTCTTAAAATTGCGAGGTAGTTGGGGAGAATTAGGTAATGATAAGGTAGCCGCCAGTTCGGGATCGATAACTTCAACAGTTGTAACTACGGCACTAGGAGATACCCAATTCAGTGGAGTCAATACCAGCAGTGATTTTACGGCCCTAAAATGGGAAGTTACCGAAGAAATCAATGGAGGTATTAGTGCAAGATTGCTTAACAACAATTTGTCTTTGGAAGCGGATTATTATGTAAGGGATACCAAGGATGCCGTAATTCCAGTGCTAAGACCCTTGATTCCGGGCAGCACAAGACAGAATATAGGCGAAATTCGAAACACAGGCTTTGAAATCGCCCTAAATTGGAACAAATCGGTTTCCGATGATTTTAGCTATACCATTGGAGCTAATTTTTCAACTTTAAAAAATGAAGTGCTTGACCTAGGAGGGCAACCTCATTTAGACGCTGGAACTGCAGAGTTTAGACAACGCTCTATCGTGGGCGAACCCATATTCGCCTTTTATGGAAGGGAAATCGCAGGGGTTTACCAGAATGATGCCGAAATACAAGCTGACCCGGTAGCTGTAACCAATAATTTGGAGCCCGGTGACTTTAAGTATAAGGATATCAATGGTGATGGGGATATCACCGATGATGATCGAACGGTATTGGGTTCTTTTTTACCTTCCTATTCCTTCGGGTTTAATCTAGGTGTCAATTATAAGAATTGGGACTTTTCGGCAGCTGGTTCAGGACAAGGAGGTAACAAAATCCTGAATCGTAAACGGGGCGAGGTCATTTTTACAAATGATACCAACTGGGATCGTGATTTTGCGATCAACCGCTGGCATGGGGAAGGTACTACCAATAGCTACCCCTCCTCAGCAGGAGCAAGAAAAGGATGGAACCAACGATTAAGTAATTACTGGGTAGAGGATGGTGACTTTTTCAGGATACAAAATATTACCTTAGGGTATACCATAAATAAAAATGGTGAGCTTAAAGGTATACCTAAAACCCGCCTTTATGTAACCGCGGAAAAGCCTTTGACCCTATTTAGTTATAATGGATTCAATCCAGAAGTATCCAACGGGGTTGATAATCAAACGTATCCCATCCCAGCGGTTTACACGGTTGGGGTTAACATTAAAATATAAAAAAAGCTATTATGAAACTAACAAAGAAAATTAACATACTAATATCCTTATTGACCTTGTCGATCTTGGTCTTCGTAGGATGCACGGACCAATTGGAGGAACCCCAATTGAACAATAACTTTGCTTGAGGAACCGACTTTACCGATGCTTCAGGAATGGATCTATCCATTGCGGGGGTTTATGAAGCCTTTCAATCCCGAGGTTGGGAACAACCCTTATTGATTTCGGTAAGGGGCGATGATGTAAATGCAGGTGGTCTAGGAGATCAACAAGATTTTGCCGAGACCGATCTCTTTAATTACAATAAGGATTATTGGATGTACAATTCCCTTTGGGAAAATATATATAAAGACGTTATTTCAGCCCATACCGCCATGGAGCAAATAGTGAGGTTCCAAGAATTTGGGGATGCTTCCGAAATTGCCTTGGGCAATCAATATATTGCGGAAATAAAAGTATTGAGGGCCATAATGCTCTTTCATATCTCACAGACTTGGGGCGATGTCTTCATTCCTGAATCGTCAGATACAGAGCTTCTTTTAGATGTAGTGTCCTTGCCGACCAAAGATGAGGTCATGCAACATATTTCAGATCAAATGGACGAGGCAATTTCATTACTTCCAAATATGCGCCCAAATGAGCGTACCGATCTGCCCGGAGGCGTTACCAGATATACTGCCTTGGCAATTAAGGCATTGGCCAATCAGGAATTAGAAAATTACCAGGCAGTAGCCGATGCATCAGGACAGATTATCAGTTCTGGCAAGTTCAGCCTTTTTAATGATTACTACGAACTATTTAAGACACCTGGGAAATTGAGTGATGAAAGTATATTGGATCTTCAATATTCTGATTTCGGACAGGGAGAAGGGGATAGAGAAGGTCATTTATACGCTCCCTATGGTCCTCAAGGTTGGACTCCGGCAGTGGAAGGTGCTTCCAGTGGCTGGGGATTTTATGAGCCAAGTATGAAGTTTATAAAATTTATGTTAGACAGAGGTGAAGAGGTACGGTTGGAAACTAGTGTACTTTTTACCGATCGCGGTATTGCTGAATTGCAGACTGACCCTGCCTACGCCACCTTGCCAGGATTTGTTTCGAATACTACAAGGGATGGTGATGTAATCAATGATTATGCACGCGCCCTTTTTGCAAGTGGTAAGCACTATTTGCCGTCCAATCAATTGATACCAGGTAGAACGGCTTATGGAAGTAACAAGAATTTCAATATCATTCGTTATGGGGAAATTCTGTTAATGTATGCAGAGGCACTAGCACAGGGGGCTTCCGGTTCGGGAATGACAGCCGATCAAGCGGTCAATTTAGTGAGGGTAAGAGCGGGTATGCCTACCTTATCCGGGGTAACCCTGGACCAAATAATTGATGAAAAGTTTGCCGAATTGGGTATGGAATGGGGTAAACGTTATTTTGACATGCTCCGATTAGGCAGGTATGATGAATTGAGTTATGATGGCAGAACATTTAGCGAAGCCCAGAGCTTCCTACCTTATCCACAGACCCAAGTAGATCAATTTCCAATTTTGGGAAACTAAACAACTAACATTTTAGAAAAGATGAAAACAATTAGATACATATTCGCAAGTTTGGTGGCCGTACTCTTTTTTTACGGTTGTGACCAAGGTATAGACGACATAACTGAAGTTGCTCCAGGCACTGATGCTTCCGCACCTCAGATCACCGTTAATTCCCCCACAGAGGGGTTGGCCATTAAGGTTTTTGAGGAAGTCACCACATTGGAGGTAGATTTGGAAGTTACCGATGATATTGAAATTGCTAGCATTTCAGTGCTTCTCAATGGCTCGGAAATTGCCAAATTCAGTAGTTTTAAAGACTATCGTAGGGCCTTGGAAGAATTCACGTATAATAATCTGAAAGATGGCGATCATACCTTAACGGTAAACGCTACGGATATTGATGGCAAGACCAGTTCCGTAGAAATTAATTTTTCAAAAGAACCCCCCTATGTATCCATGCTAGAGGGAGAATCTTTCTATATGCCATTTGATGGTGACTATAGGGATCAGATAGGGTTTGAAAGCGCTACTGAAGTCGGATCACCAGGATTTGCAAGTTCGGGCTATGCCGGAATAGGAGCCTATAAGGGAACGACAGACGCTTATTTGAACTTTCCCGCTGGAGACTTGTTAAGTGATGAATTTAGTGCCGCATTTTGGTATAAGGTTGATGCAAATCCCGACAGGGCAGGTATTTTGGTTGTTGGGGACAATGCAGATGATCGTTTCCAAGGATTCCGTTTGTTTAGGGAAGGAAATGCCGATGAACAACGGATCAAGTTGAATGTGGGAACCGGAGCAGGTGAAAGTTGGAACGATGGAGGGGTAATCAACGTTGCAGCTGGAGAATGGGTTCATGTGGCCTTCACCATTTCACAGACCCAAAGCGTCATTTATTTCAACGGAAATCAGGTAAATACTGCGGATTTGGCAGCACCTGTTGACTGGACAGATTGTGAACAGATTACCATTGGATCCGGAGGGGAAACCTTTAGTTACTGGAATCATTTATCAGACAGTAGCGATTTGGATGAATTGCGATTTTTTGACAAAGCTTTGACACAGACTGATATTCAGATCATGTTGAATTCATTCAATCCCTATAGCCCACAATTTGATGGTGAATCTTTCTATATGCCATTTGAAGGGGGCTATATAAATTTAGTGGGTAGCACGGCAGCGACCGCAGTAGGGTCACCACAAATTACAGATGAGGCGCGAGAGGGAGAAGGTGCCTATTTAGGAGCCATGGATGCATATCTTACACATCCCGCAGTTCCTTATTTAAGCAATCAGTTCAGCGCTACTTTATGGTATAAAGTCAATGCCGATCCCGACAGGGCGGGTATTCTCGTTGTCGGTGATGATGCAGATGATCGTTTCCAAGGTTTCAGATTGTTCAGGGAAGGAAATGCCGATGAACAACGGATCAAGTTGAATGTGGGAACCGGTGCAGGTGAGAGTTGGAATGATGGCGATGTAATCGATGTAACTACAGGAGAATGGGTGCATATCGCAATGACCATTTCAGATACCAAAAACAAAATCTATTTGAATGGCGTTGAGGTAAGATCATCAGATATGGCAGCGCCGGTGGACTGGACAGGCTGTGAAGAATTTACTATCGGTTCTGGTGGACCTACATTTAATTACTGGAATCATTTGTCAGATCTTAGCATTATTGACGAATTGCGATTTTTCAACAAAGAACTTTCAGCGGAAGAAGTGGCAGCCGTTTCAGGAGGTGAATTTACCCCGAAAAATTACGGTTCAACTTTGTATATGCCATTTGATGGGGCCAATACCGAAGTGAACAATAATGTGGAACCAACTGTAGTAGGAACACCTGGTTTTGCTGGGGAAAGTCAAGTAGGAACAGATGCTTTTGCTAGTACCACGGATTCGTACCTTACATTCCCTATAGACGGTTTGTTCAACAACCAATTTAGTGGCGCATTCTGGTACAAGGTAAATGCCGATCCGGATAGAGCCGGTATTTTGACCGTAGGACCACCAATGAACGGTACTGATAATGATTTGTCCTCTGGTTTTAGATTATTCAGGGAGGGCAATGCGGATGAGCAAAGAATTAAGTTGCACATTGGAACCGATGACGGTGATGTTTGGAACGATGGGGAGGTTATCGATGTTTCGGTCGGAGAATGGGTACATATCGCATTTACCGTTTCCGAAACTACAACGCAAATCTATTTTGATGGAGAACCTGTAACCAATTCCGGTGATATTTCAGGTAAGGTGATAAGTTGGGCCAATTGCGAAATCTTGGCTATTGGGTCTGGAGCACCTAATTTCATAGGCTGGAACCATTTGTCAGATTTAAGTTATTTAGATGACCTCTTGTTATTTGACAGAACATTGACACAGGAAGAAATTCAGGAAATCAGAAATGACGGCCTATAGTCTATAAAAGTTGGAGTTAGAATATAGTTAGTTTGAGTTAGTTAATTTTTAACATCATTTATGAGGTTAATTTTGATCACAATGGCTGTTACATCTTTGTTAGTTGGTTGTAACGGCCATTTTTCTAAAAAGAAAGTATCCGATATTGCTTCGGATTCTTCCGCAATATCCTATGATGAAGCATTATTGGATAAAGTACAACATCAGACCTTTGACTACTTTTGGGAAGGCGCAGAACCTATTTCCGGTCTGGCTCGGGAACGAATCCACTTGGATAATATCTACCCTACACACGACAAGGATATTATAACCATTGGTGGTTCTGGATTCGGACTGATGGCAATTTTAGTCGGCGTGGAACGCGATTTCATAACCCGTGAACAAGCGCTTGAACGTTTTGAAAAATCAATTGCATTTTTGACCAAAGCTGATCGTTTTCACGGGGCATGGCCCCATTGGTTAATGCCTTCAGGTAAGGTTGCCCCTTTCAGTGCAAAGGATAATGGAGGTGATTTGGTTGAAACCGCTTTTTTGATACAAGGATTGCTCACTGTAAAGGAGTACTTCAAAGATGGCAACGAAAGGGAAAGAAAACTTGCCTATAGTATTCAACAACTTTGGGAAGAAGTGGAATGGGACTGGTATACCCAAGGAGGACAAGACGTTCTTTATTGGCATTGGTCTCCTGATCACGGTTGGGAAATGAACTTTCCTGTTGGAGGTTATAATGAGGCGCTCATTATGTATATTTTAGCTGCGGCCTCTCCTACTCATCCAATTGATCGGGAAGTTTACGAAAAAGGTTGGGCGCGAAATGATGTAATAACCCAAGATACGGTTTACTATGGTCTCAATACGGTGCTTGACCATTACGAACACGACAATTCCCCTGTAGGACCGCTCTTTTGGGCCCACTATTCATATCTAGGATTAAACCCGAATGGGCTTAGCGATCAGTATGCCGATTATTGGAAGCTAAACCAAAACCACGCGTTAACTCACTATAAATACGCAGTTGACAATCCAAAAAACTACAAGGGGTATGGTGAAAACTGTTGGGGATTGACATCCAGTTATTCCATGAAAGGGTATGCCGGACACCGCCCCGATAGAGACCTTGGGGTAATTTCCCCTACGGCTGCATTATCATCGATGCCCTATTCCCCCGAACAGAGCATGGCTTTTTTACGGTTTTTATATACCGAGCAAGATTCCCTGATTGGAAAATATGGCCCATATGATGCCTTTAGTTTAGAGCACAATTGGCACCTACCACGATATTTGGCCATTGATCAGGGACCTATCCCTGTAATGATCGAAAATCATAGGAGTGGATTGTTATGGGAGCTGTTCATGGGCAATACCGATGTAAAAAGTGGTTTGGAGAAATTGGGCTTTAAATTATCGAAATCTGACTCATGAAGAAGGTACTCGGAATTTTACTTTGTGTTTTAGTGTGTTCCGCTTGTTCATCTGAAGATAATTCTGGACCTATTGGGGTATCGGAACTTCCTGAACCCAATGAAAACCCTCCTGAAGAACTGCCAACTAGTACGAATGAAGCCCTATTGGATCTGACCCAAAAGGAAACTTTCAAATATTTCTGGGATTTTGCCGAAAGTAACTCTGGTGCTGCTCGAGAGCGATACCATCCGAACAACCCTTCCAATGATGCCTTTACGGTGGCAACCGGGGGATCGGGTTTTGGACTTATGGCCATTTTAGTGGGTATCGAAAGAGGATTTATCACTAGGGAAGAGGGCGTAGAGCGACTTGACAGGATATTAAGGTTTTTCGAATCGGCCGACCGTTTTCATGGGGCCTGGCCCCATTGGCTCGATGGGAGAACGGGTCAAGTGAAACCCTTTAGTTCCCTTGATGATGGCGGGGATTTGGTTGAAACCGCATTTTTGGCACAGGGACTAATTTGCATAAAGGAGTACTTTAAAAATGGTTCGGATACCGAAAAGAATGTATCCAATTTGGCCGATGCCCTTTGGAAAGGTGTTGAGTGGGATTGGTACACCCAGAATAAGAATGCCCTGTATTGGCACTGGAGTCCCAATTATAATTTTGCCATCAACTTTGAATTGAAGGGGTACAATGAGGTTTTGATTACCTACGTCATGGCGGTAGCCTCTCCCGATCATGGTATTTCAAAAGAGGTCTATACCAATGGATGGGCCTCAGGTGGTAGTTTCAAGTCGACCGAGACCAAATACAATATCCCATTATTGGTTGACCATGCCGGAAATGCACCTTATGGCGGACCTTTGTTCTGGGCACATTATTCCTATATGGGCTTGAATCCGAATGGACTTTCGGACGAATATGTGAACTATTGGGATGTCAACGTAAACCATTCCAAAATAAACCATAGGTACTGTATCGAAAATCCAAATAATTTTACGGGCTACGGAGAAGATTGTTGGGGCCTCACAGCGAGCTACACCAGAAATAACGATGGCAGTATAGGCTATAACGCCCATAGCCCCTCAAATGATACAGGAGTGGTTTCCCCTACCGCCGCTCTGAGTTCAATGCCCTATACACCGGAAGAATCGATGAAGGCACTCCGGTATTTTTACAGCCAAAAGGACAAGCTTATGGGTCCGGCCGGATTTTATGACGCGTTTAGTCCGCATAACAACTTCTGGGTGGCAGAAGCCTATTTGGCGATTGATCAAGGTCCGATTGTTGTCATGATCGAAAACCATAGGTCAGGTTTGTTATGGACCCTGTTTATGCAAAACGAGGATGTCCGAAATGGCCTTAACCAACTTGGCTTTTCTTTTTTGTAGATTTTCAAAGACCTAAAAATGAATAGATGAAACCTGGCTTTACAAATATTCCCTTGCTACTCCTACTCTGCTCCCTTTCGCTTGTTGCACAGAAAAGAAAAAAAACCACATACTGCAATCCAATAAATATTGACTATGGCTATACCCCCTTCGAGCGCTTTTCCGAGAATGGAAAACACCGTACTACTGCCGATCCTGTAATCGTGAACTTTAAGAACAAGTACTTTCTTTTTTCTACCAACCAAGAAGGTTACTGGTGGAGTGATGATATGCTGAATTGGCAATTTGTTTATCGTAAGTTCCTTCGTGATGATACGTATAAACACGATCTAAATGCTCCGGCAGCTTGGACCATGCGTGATACACTCTATGTCTACGGATCTACATGGGAACCCGATTTTCCGATTTACAAAAGTACCAACCCAATTGAAGATGATTGGCAAATTGCCCTTGATACCCTAAAAGTAGGTGCATGGGACCCAGCTTTTCACTATGACCAAGAGGACGACCGACTCTTTCTCTACTGGGGATCCAGTAATATAAATCCACTTCTGGGCACTGAAATCAATACCAAGACCATGCAGTCCGATGGGTATACCGTATCACTCATGGGTCTGCATCCCGAAGACCATGGTTGGGAGCGTTTTGGCGAATATAACGACAATACCTTTCTTCAGCCATTTATAGAAGGGGCCTGGGTTACCAAACACAACGGTAAATATTACTTGCAATATGCGGCTCCTGGTACGGAATTCAGCGGTTATGCAGATGGGGTATATGTCAGTGACGATCCCCTTAGACGGTTTCAATACCAAAAGCACAATCCTTTTTCCTATAAACCCGGTGGATTTGCACGCGGTGCTGGCCATGGGGCCACCTTCCAAGACAATAATGAAAATTACTGGCACGTCTCAACCATGGTCATTTCGGTTAAGAACAATTTCGAACGCCGTATAGGTATTTGGCCGGCAGGTTTTGACGAAGATGATGTCATGTACTGCAATACGGCTTATGGTGATTACCCCACCTTGCTTCCCGAACATGCGCAAGAAAGTGATTTTTCAGAAGGACTTTTTGCGGGATGGATGTTATTGAATTACCAAAAACCGGTTCAAGTATCCTCGACTTTAGGAGGTTACCAACCCAATTATGCAGTTAATGAAGACATCAAGACATACTGGTGCGCCCAATCAGGGGAAAAAGGCGAATGGTTTCAATCCGATTTAGGGGAAGTATCATCTGTTTATGCCATTCATATCAACTACGCGGATCAAGATGTTGATTTTATGGGGAAAAAATTAGGGACATTCCACCAATATAAAATTCTTGCCTCCGAGGAAGGTAAAACATGGAAGACCATAGTTGACAAAAGCAAGAATGACAAAGATGTACCCCATGATTATATCGAGATGGACACGCCCATACGCGCGCGTTACCTCAAAATGGAAAATCTACATATGCCGACCGGAAAATTTGCTCTAAGTGGCTTTCGGGTTTTTGGCAAAGGCGGTGGACAACCACCCGAAAAGGTCGAGCAACTTACTGTTCTAAGGGCCAGTCCCAAAAAATTTGGTGAACGACGCAGCATTTGGTTGAAATGGCAACAAAACGATTTGGCCGATGGCTATGTGATTTATTGGGGGAAATCGCCTGACAAACGCTATGGCAGTATAATGGTCTATGGCCAAAACGAGTATTATTTTACTGGTGCCGATAGAACAGATACCTATTTTTTTCAGATCGAGGCTTTTAACAATAATGGGATTTCCAAAAAATCTGATGTCATAAAGGTCGAATAACTAAAATAGAACATACAATGAAAACCCTTAGATCAATTATTTTATCGGTCATTATTTTATACGGTACCGACCTTGTTCAAGCCCAGGAAACCAATCTGTTTGTGGAAGAACTCCTAAGTAAAATGACTTTGGAAGAAAAAATTGGTCAATTAAACTTACCGGGGTCAGGCGATGTTATAACCGGCCAAGCAAAAAACTCCGATATCGCCAAGAAAATTGAAGCAGGAAGTGTAGGTGGATTACTAAATATAACCTCGGAGGAGAAAATTAGGGAAGTTCAAAAAATTGCTGTTGAAAAAAGTCGTTTGAAAATCCCGCTATTATTTGGCTTGGATGTCATTCATGGCTATAGGACCACATTTCCCATACCCTTGGGATTGTCTACTTCCTGGGATATGGATTTGATCGAAAAAACTGCTCGAATGGCTGCAAATGAAGCCAGTGCAGATGGTATTAACTGGACCTTCTCACCTATGGTCGATATTTCTCGGGATCCGCGATGGGGAAGAGTCTCCGAAGGGTCCGGGGAAGATGCCTATCTAGGTAGTGAGATAGCAAAGGCAATGGTTCGCGGATATCAAGGCAATGACCTGACCAAGAACAACACCATTATGTCATGTGTTAAACATTTTGCTTTGTACGGTGCTTCGGAGGCTGGAAGGGATTATAATACAGTAGATATGAGCAGAATACGGATGTACAATGAATATTTGCCCCCTTATAAAGCAGCGATTGACGCCGGTGTAGGCACTGTTATGGCTGCTTTTAATGAAATAGACGGAATTCCTGCAACGGGTAATAAATGGTTGTTAACAGACCTCTTGCGAAAACAATGGGGGTTTCAAGGTTTTGTCGTTAGTGATTATACTGGAGTTAATGAAATGATCGAACACGGTATGGGTGATCTACAAACTAGCTCGGCCTTAGCTATAAATGCAGGTTTGGATATGGATATGATCGGTGAAGGATTCTTAACAACTGTGAAAAATTCTGTTGAGCAAGGGCAAATATCATTAACACAATTGGATAACGCCGTAAGAAGAATAGTAAAAGCCAAATTTGATTTGGGATTGTTCGAAAATCCATATAAGTATTGTGATATAGACAGAGCAAATACTGAGATTTTCACTAGTGAAAATCGAAATTTTGCAAGGGAAGTTGCTTCACAATCTATGGTTTTATTGAAAAATGAAAATCAGTTATTACCATTGAATAAGTCAGGAACGATAGCTGTTGTGGGTCCTTTGGCAAATACGAGAGAGAACATGGCAGGTACATGGAGTGTTGCAACCCAACAAAATAGGTCTATTGCATTATTGGAAGGCATAAAGACTGTTGCCGGTGATGCGGTGAAGATATTATATGCGAAAGGAAGCAATTTAACTTATGATGCCGAATTGGAGAAAAGAGCAACTATGTTCGGAAAAGAAATCAATAGGGATGATAGATCTGATGCAGCATTATTGAATGAAGCCTTGGAAATAGCCACAAGTGCCGACATAATTGTTGCGGCCATAGGAGAATCGGCCGAATTTAGCGGTGAAAGCAGCAGCAGAACCAATCTTGAAATTCCCAAAGTTCAAAAGAACCTATTAAAAGCCTTATTAAATACTGGTAAACCGGTAGTTTTAGTATTATTTACCGGTAGACCCTTGGCTTTAAAGGAAGAAAATAAAACCGTTCCCGCCATTCTA
>CAZHJO010000006.1:0-26461 GCA_964532755.1 uncultured Maribacter sp.
TCTTTCGTCTTACTCGTAAAATTGGGCATCCAATGTACCGTATTTTCAATGGGACCTAAATATGCCCTCAAAGTTTTGAGATTACCTTCTTGTATCTTGGATAAATGTTCTTCCTCGTTAATATGAACCACTCGTATGGCTGCACCACAATGTATGGCCATTCCCTTAAGGGGTTCTAAAACTTTTGCATCATAATATCTTTTATAGTCAGTAGCAAACGCAATTTCATAGGGCATTTTAAAATCAGTGTTCTCGGGCACAGCAAGAATTGGGCATTTTTTTACTGACGCCATGGTCTTTGTAGTCGAGCTGCCCATATATACCCCTAAAGCACTTGTCCTACCTTTGTTACCCATAACTACAAGGTCTATTTTAAAATCATCAATTGTTTGGGATATTGTCTCGACCAAATCCATTTTTTTGGATATCATTCTGTAGTTGTGCCTTGGGCACTTATTATCCAGGTTAATTCTATGAAAGGTGTGGTTCAATTCTTCGTTGGACTCATCTTTTAGCTGCTCTAACAGTCCTTTGTGTTCTCCATTACCATTATTAATATTTCTACTGATCAAGGGAGTACTCTCGCTATAGGCATTCAATAGAAAAAAATTACATGCCTTATTCTTAAAAAGTTTTGAAGCGAAATAAAGTGCATTATACGCATCATTCGAAAAATCGGTAGGCACTAATATATTTCGCATTTTCTAGTTGTTTTTGTGTGGGGGAATCACCATAAAGGGTATGGTTACATGAAAACCTAACTTCTTGATTATAGGTTCAATGAATATTCGCTCAAAAAAAGTATGGCGATTTTGTACCATAACCAAAAGGTTTACTTTGTTCCTTTGTTGAAAATTATTTATGGCCGTAATTACTTCCTGATTGGGCATTTCGTGGAACAAATGGGCAATATTGCTAAAAATTTTGTCCAATTTCGCCTTATTCTTCAACTGGATATCAGTAAGGTCATAACCAGCTGAAACATGCATTATGTCGATTCTTGAAATATGGTGTTTCGCCAAATATTCCAACTCCCTTAATTGTTCTTCTTGATAATTTATCCCCAAATCTGTAGGGAATAAAATTTCCTTGGGATTTTCATATTTAAAATTAGGAGGTATGGCAATAACTGGACAACAGGCTTTTTTAATTACATGTACGGTATTCGTTCCGATAAGAATCTCCTTGGCCCCAGTTGCCCCTTGTGTGCCCATAATAACCATATCGGCCTTTTCATTTTTGGAGGTTTCCACAATTTCCTCGACCAGGGTGTTGAAGGCCGAATGTACCATGAAGGTGTGATTCTTGTTGTTGAACTCCGCTATCAATCGTTTTTTAAGATCATTTAACTCGGTCAAAGAATTCTCTTGATAAATGTCCCCTAGGCCTATCTGTCCAGGGCTGTGTAATACGTATTCGGCCTGATAGATTGCAGGTGTGTATGTATGTAATAGATAAAAAGTGCATTCATCATCCTTAAAGAGGTTAATAGCATAACAAATAGCATTGTATGCGTTGTCTGAAAAATCGGTAGGTAGAATTATTCGTTTCATTTTTCAAGATTTTTATTTATCTAAACAAATTTTGCATCACCAAAAACGGAATCTTAATGTGAAGCCCTATCTTATCAATGGTCGATTTACTTAGCATGTCCTCTAAAAAAGAATGCCGTGAATTCACCAGTACCAACATATCAATATCATTATGGACTATATATTTAGTAATGGCAATGGTCTTATCCTTTTCCAAGGTAGTTTCAAATACTAGCTTCGCTTTGGGCAAACATTCTCTTAGAAACTGTTGGTTATCTTCTTGTCGAAGCGAAAGTTTCGTAATAGGATCAATATAAAGCATATGTATTGTTGACCTAAAAGAACCCGACATATCGCAAACTAATTTTAGTTCCCGTCTCTTATAGGGCACCAAATAATTTGTGGGGAATAGCACATCTTTGGGTGCATGGTACAAATAACCTTCAGGTATGGCAAGTACTGGGCAACTAATATATTTTAGGACCTGCAACGTATTACTTCCAAAAGTTATACTGCGATCATTGGTCTCGCCCCTAGTGGCCATAACAACAATATCCATATTCTCTTGATTAACCAAATCATTGACTTCATCAATCAAGGACCCAAAAGCCGATACTATTTTATAGTTGTGCTGTGGGTTCGGGTAATGATGTTTGATCTCTTCCAAGACCTTTTTCAATTGCTTATCGGATTTTTGCGAGGTTTTCTCTTTTAATTGCTCAAGTTGACTTCGTTTCGTTAATCTATCTTGCTGATAGACCTCATCGGCATAGGCGTGCATGATAAAAATTTCACTTCTTTCATATTTGAATACCTGACAGGCATATTTTAAGGCGTTAAATGCATTGTCCGAAAAGTCAGTGGGAACCAAAATCTTTCTCATGTCACAAGATTTTTAAGTTTTATCAAAGTTAACTGTGATCAATTCGAAAAACCATGATATTGGTCAGTTATCAGCTTTATATATTTGATTAATTTGCAGTCGTAATATTAAAAATATGAAGAGTAGTTTTAAAAAGATTATCAGTTCGAAAACCCCCGTCTTAGTCGATTTTTTTGCCGATTGGTGCGGACCCTGCAAAATGTTGGCGCCTATTCTCAAAGATGTAAAGGAGGAATTGGGCGATGCGGTTAAAATTGTAAAGATCGATGTAGATAAAAACCAATCGATAGCCTCTAAATACAATGTGAGAGGGGTGCCTACAATGCTTTTGTTCAAAGATGGAAAACAAGTGTGGCGGCAATCAGGAGTGCTACAGAAGAATGATATTATTCAAAATATCCAATCTCAAAATTAATTGAAGCTCAAAGTCTTATTCGTGCAGCACCAGAAACGGAATATCTGTATGATAGCTTATGAGCTCTACCTTGGGCCTAAATAATATTCGCTGAAAGAAATTAAGATTCTTGGCGACCATAGCGATCATATCGATATCCCTGCTTTCGGTAAAACACTGCACCGCAGATTCTAGATCTGTACCTGTAAGTGAATGAAAAGTATGCTCAATATCCTTTAAATAGTCGTTCAAGAATTCTTTATTTTTTAGCTGTTCCTCACTCAACTCCTCTCCTTTTTTGGAAATGTGTAGAATCCGTAAGATTGCATTGTTCAAGTTTACCATTTCAATCAGCGTATTGAGTACTTTCAAATCATACCCCAAATAGTAATCTGTCGGGAAGGTAATTTCCTCTGGCTTTTTGAAAACAGCGTTTTCGGGCACAGCCAATAAAGGACATTTAACCTTAGTTATGACATCACCTGTATTGCTACCCATAGTAACTTTCTTTAACCCTGATGAGCCCTTGGTACCCATGATGATCAAGTCTATTTTCTTGGTTTCTACTTCCCGTTTTATTGAATCTACGAAAAAGTCATGCAAGGCTACGGTTACAAAAGAATGCTTAGTACTTACATGAATATTATCAATACGCAAAAGCAATTGATCCAGACTTTCTTTACTTTCCTTTAGTACGGCTTCCCGTACCATATGTGAAGATCCCTTTACTGAGGAACCTGCACCGGAATAGGCGGGAATAGGATTTATATGAAGAAGATAAAAAGTGCAATTGGTGTTTTTAAATAATTTAAGCCCATATTTTATGGCATTCCAAGCGTTCTCAGAAAAGTCGGTTGGCACTAGAATTTGCAACATATTTCAGCTCATTTTGGTTTCGGCGGTAAATTTATAACCCAGGATAGTACAAAAAAATGATTACCATCATGTTAAAAACCTTAACCGTTTCTCAATAAATACGACTTAGGGTTTCTTCATCAAGGATTCTTATATTATGATCTTCCATAGCAATGAGTCCTTCTTTTTTGAAACTGGAAAGTGTACGTATTAAGGTTTCAGTGGCCATCCCTGCTACACTTGCCAAATCACTCCGAAGAATATGCATGTTTCCAAGCTTGTCTTGTTTTAATTTATCGGCAAACTTTAGGATTGTACTCGCTGTTTTCTTACGTACAGAACCGTAGGCCATTTCCAATAATTGTTGTTTGGCTTCAGTGAGGTTTTCTGCCAAAACATGCATCAATTCAAGAGCAAGACCATGATTTTCATGTAATACGGCACTCAACTTTTCTTTATTCACCCCAACGAGTTTGGAATCTTCCATTGCGGTCGCATATTCCTCATATACTTCATTTGCAGTTAGTGAAGAGAATCCGAAAAATTCGTCTGCATTGTAAATGCCAGTTATCAATTCCTTGCCATTCTCATCTAATTTATGGGTCTTGATAATTCCCTTTAAAACCAGGTATACCATATGAACGTTGCCACCTTCACGGTATATTTCTTCCCCTTGTAAAAACTCATATTCATCTCCATTATCATCCAAATAATTCTTGAATTCATGTATTGTCTTTATCGTATCAGTACGAATTTCATTATCCTTTTTGGGTCTTTCAAGTTCATTTAAAATTGCAGCTCTAGCCAATCTACTTTCAATTGCATTAAAAAGATCTTTCTCTTCAAACGGCTTAGTCAAATAATCATCGGCTCCTAAATTCATTCCTTTACGAATATCCTCCTTTTCTGTCTTTGCCGATAAAAATATAAAGGGTATATGCACGGTAGATTGGTCTTTACCTAGATTCTCAAGAACCCCATAACCATCTAATTCCGGCATCATTATATCACAGATAATAACATTGGGCAAATGAACCTTTGCCTCTTTAACGCCTTTCTTTCCATTCGAAGCTGTTACAACTTCATAGCCTGAAAGTTCTAATAACTCAGCGGTATTTTCCCTGAGAACCGGATCATCTTCAATCAATAATACTTTTCTCATCCCTCCTGGTTTTATTATACATTTATTATCTCTCCTATTGGAAGTTCTACAGTAAAAGTGCTTCCCATATTCTCTTTGCTACGAAAGTACACCCGACCTCCTAGGTTGTCCATGTGGTTTTTTATTATATTCAAACCTATTCCTGTACCTTGATTCAATAAAGCATTCTCTGCCCTGAAATAGCGCTCAAAAATGTGTTTCTGATCCTCTTCCGGAATACCTATCCCATGATCCTTGATTTTCAGGATCATTTTATCCTTCGCGATTTCTATAAGTATGTCAATCTCAGAATCCTCAGGGGAATACTTTACCGAATTATATAAAAGATTGGTTATTATCAATGTCACGATTTTCTCATCCTGATAAATCAGTACATCGTCTATGTTTTGAGGGTAATTTATATGTTGACCACTTTTCAGAAGCATATTTGCATTGTAAACTACTTCATTGACCACTTTGCTCAATGAAAACTCTTTGAATTTGTAGATTACCTTGCCCTTTTCAAGTTTTTCAATAGACAGGAAATCGGTTAGAATACCATTCAAATGCCTCACCTCCCCGATTATTGTTTTTAAGTGCTTATCACGTTTATCTTGCTGGTTAGCACCTTTATATTTACCAACCAATGTCGCAGAAGTGAGAATACCGCTTAGTGGTGTTTTGAATTCATGTGATACCAGCGAAAGAAACTTTGTTTTAAGTTCATTCAATTCCCGCTCACGCTGTAGCGCAACCTTTATCTTCTTTTCGGCCTCTTCCCTTTTTATGATTTCTTTTTCGAGCATTGCGACCGTCTCTCTCAATTCTCTGGTACGTGTCTTGATTTTACGCTCTAGATGCCCATTGAGTTCTTTTATTTTAAAGTCGCGCTTACTAATTTCGGTCCGGTCAAATACAAGAGCTAGAACATAGTCAACATCATAGATTGTAAAAGGATTTAGACTTACCTTGATCGGGAACTGCTCTTTGTTCTTACGTTCTCCGAACAAACAGCGTTCAACAGCCATTTTTCGAGACTTATGTGTCTTAAAATATTCATCGAAATGCTTGTGATGTCCTTTTTTATAAGGTTCCGGAATAAGAATCTTCAAGGGTTGGTCTATTAACTCCTCACGAAGGTAACCGAACATTTTATCGGCCTTTTTATTGGTTGCAACAATTATTCTATCCCTATTTACAACCAATAGCCCTTCTGATACCGCTTCAGAAAGCAGTTTAAAAATAGTATTGTTTTTTGCAAAAACCCTCATAAGTACATCGCCAAATTAAAAGCACCCTTAATTGAGCATAAGGTATGACTGGGGAACTTAGATGTAAGTTAATTCAAGTATAACTGTAGTCTTATGACATAAATCATATTTTTTAAATATAGTTGAGTGTAATTTTAGTTTAAATCATGTTATCATGGAAAAAACGGCATTTACTTCGGATATTTATAACAGCCCATCGAACTGGCAGACCTACTATACGCAATGTGAAAAAGTTAAATCGGATTTAGTGATCTATTCCAAGGACCTGCGTTTTTTACAACAACTCTTAGATCGCTATTTCGACGAATTGGTGAAAAATGAGAATTTGGACGAAATGCGTGAAAGCCTAATGCGCTTTCAAGACCTTTGCTATGACTGCGACCGTCTTAAAAAAAGGGTCAAAGACCAACAACGTCATTTACTTGATACCATTAAAGGAACATCTGCTTATGATCCCAATACCATACTACAAGAACAATCGGGTATTGAAAACCGTAAATCTACACTTATGAAAGAGTTTAAAACGGTCAAGAAAGAGATGTTTGCCCTTGCTGACCAAGTGATTCAGGCTAATAAGGACAACGAAAATCTTACGTATCATTCATAACATTCTATGCTTCGGAAATACATCTTGAACCTTTTTAAAATGGTGTAGATAATGGAATACATTGACTATTATAACATTTTAGGTGTCGCAAAAGGAGCTTCCCAAGCCGAAATCAAAAAGGCCTATCGCAAACTTGCGAGAAAATATCATCCAGATGTTAACCCAAATGATTCAGAGGCAGAACGAAAGTTTAAACAGATAAATGAAGCGAATGAAGTATTGGGAAATGCTGAAAATCGAAAGAAATATGACGAATATGGCAAAGACTGGCAACATGCGGATGAGATAGAAAAAGCAAGAAAGGCACAGCAGCAACAGCGGGGATACCAAACCCAATATTCCGGTGGTTTTGGTGAACAGGACTTTTCAGATTTTTTTGAATCCATGTTCGGCGGAAGGTCGACTTCTGACTTTTCAGGAGGTAGAAAAATAAAATTTCGAGGGCAGGATTACAATGCCGAGTTAAAACTGAAATTGAGTGACGTATACATTACCCATAAACGAACGCTAACAGTCAACGGGAAGAACATTCGTATTACCATCCCCGCCGGAATTGAAAATGGCCAGACCATTAAAATCACGGGGCATGGTGGTCCTGGCCGAAACGGTGGACCAAAAGGTGATCTCTATATTACCTTCTCTATAGAAAACAATACAGCATTTAAGCGCGATGGCGATAACCTACATAAAAATGTTGATTTAGACCTATATACTGCCATTTTGGGCGGTGAAATAACGGTAAATACATTTGAAGGAAAAGCTAAGCTCAAGGTGAAACCTGAAACCCAGAATGGAACGAAAGTAAAGCTTAAATCAAAGGGATTTCCCTTGTATAAAAAGGAAGGCCAATTCGGTGATCTGTTTATAACATATAAGGTTAGGACACCTACCAATCTAACAGCTAAGGAAAAGGCACTTTTTAAGGAATTAGCCACACTAAAAGCAACTAAATGATGGAACGGTATAACTATGTTGAGGTCAATGAATTTTGTATTAGTCATGGAGTTACAACACAATTCATGTTCGAACTTCATGAATTCGGATTGATTGAAATATTCCAAAAAAAGAACATACAGTACTTTTCAAATAAGGATCTTCCAAAAGCCGAGAAGATAATCCGTCTTTATTCAGACCTTGATATAAACCTTGAGGGTATCGAAGTGATTCATGACCTGTTGGAACGCATAGAACGTATGCAAGGTGAAATTTTAGCGTTAAAGAATAAACTACGTGTATATGAATAAGTATGAATGGTCTACTAATGTTAGCTAAATAGTCTTTGGTATTTATTTCGTTCTTTGGAAATTAAAAAGACCATTATAGCAAGAAAAACTATATTCTTTATTATGTACTGGCCCAATAATGTTAGACCAAAGGGAGCTGTGGTGAACGTAAGTTCAGGAAAGAACAAAAATGGCGTAAACGTAAGAACCATATGTACTATGGCGAGATACAAAACCGTTCTATTGAATAAACCAAATATTAATAAAACACCGATTACCGTTTCCCAAATTGCTAATAAAACAAGTGACATTTCAGGGGAAAGGGCACCTAGTGTAAGCTCCGAAATAGTATCTAAGGCAATGGCTTCTGCGGGACTGACTCCAGGAAAGAACTTAAGCATCCCAAACCAGAAATACACAATACCTATACATACACATGGCAGGCAATTAATTGAAACCCTTTTGCCCAACTTCATAACCATTTCCCTCATATCAATTTTTTTAATGTGCTAATCTAACATTAGCCATAGAACTAAAAGATGACAAATATCATATTAAAAAAACAATATTCAAGGTATTATATAGCCTCTTTTTCTTAAAGCAAAGGCTTTTCTATAGTTTCGTATTATTAATGTAAAAGATATCCCATATGATGCATAGAGCTCTACTTTTAATCATATCATTACACCTAATTTCCTGTATATCGAATTCTGAAAAAATTCTCCCGACCACAATAACGATGACCGAATCGGTATATTCATCGGTAACAGTTCAGCCAGACAGTTTATACCAGGCCTATGCGGCCGTGGGTGGTATTCTGGACAATAACCTACTTGAAGAAGGGGATTTGGTGAATAAAGGGCAAGCTGTGCTTCAGATAATTAATAATGCGCCAAAATTGAACACAGAAAATGCAAGACTGGCATTGCAGTTGGCCACAGAAAATTATGAGGGAAGTGCTACGGTCTTAAGTGGTATACAGGAAGAAATAAGCTCAGCCAAATTGTCCTTGCAAAGTGACTCTATAAACTACTTCAGACAAAAAAAACTATGGGAACAGCAAATTGGCTCTAAAATTGACTTTGATAATAGAAAACTTGCCTATGAACTTTCGCAGAACAAACTTCTTTTGTTGCAAAACAAATACAAGCGAACAAAAAATGAATTGGAGACCCAGCTTAGGCAAGCACAGAATAACTTTAAGACAGCGCAAATAACTACTAGAGACTTCACGGTGACAGCAAAAATAAATGGTAAAGTATATGCATTGTTTAAGAATCCGGGAGAAATTGTAAGTACGATAGAACCTCTGGCCGCTATTGGCAGCAAGGACGTCTTTATTGTAGAAATGTTGATCGATGAAGTAGATATAGTTAAAATCAAAAAAGGTCAGAAGGCCTTGATTACCCTTGATGCATATAACTCAAAAGTACTTGAAACTACAATAAGTAAAATTTACCCCAGCAAAGATGAACGCTCACAAACCTTCAAAATCGAAGCCATGTTCATAGAAACCCCAGAAGTTTTATATCCTGGTCTTGCAGGAGAAGGGAACATTATCATTGCGCAGAAGAACGACGTGCTTAGCATACCCAAAGAATATCTAATAGGTGAGAACAAAGTACGAACGGAAAATGGTGAGGTAGCTGTTTCAATAGGTCTTCAAAATATGGACAAAGTTGAAATTCTCTCAGGCATTGATGCCGATACTTATATTTATAAGCCTAAGGAATGATCAATTGGAAAGTAATTTTGGGCATTGCCAAAACACATCTTCTTACCAAGATGAAATCAACGATAACAGCTTCTTTGGGAGTTACATTCGGTATAGGTGCTTATATTACATTGGTAAGTTTTATGACTGGATTAAACACTATGCTAGATGATCTTATCCTAAACCAAACACCACACATACATCTTTATAACGAAATAGAGCCTTCTGAGAAACAGCCTATTGCCTTATATGAGGAATTTGAGGACGCCCTTAATGTGGTACATTCGATTAAGCCCAAACAAAGTCAAAAAAAGATACACAATGCATTGCCCATTTTAAAATATCTTAAGGATGATGATAATGTTAAAGGGGCAACTCCCCAATTAAGGGCACAGATTTTTTACCTCTCAGGATCAATTGAATTGGGCGGAAATCTCGTCGGTGTTGACATCATGGAAGAAGTACGGTTATCGAATATTCAGGATTATATTGTTCTAGGTACCCCGGAAGCCTTAAAAAATAACGATAGCGGTATTTTACTAGGTGCCGGATTAGCAGATAAAATGTCGCTAACTGTTGGCGACAGAATTCAAATTAGTACCATCAAGGGTGATATTTTTCCATTGAAGATCGTTGGCTTATACCAGAGTGGTATTGCGGATATTGACAATATTCAAAGCTATACCAACCTTAAGACCGTTCAACGGATCCTAGGTGAGGCTGAAAATTATGTGACCGATATAAACGTTAAACTGTTTGATATAGCAGAGGCGGTACCGATGTCACAAAGACTCCAACATCAGTTTAATGTAAAAGCCATAGACATCAACCAAGCCAATGCGCAATTTGAAACAGGAAGTAATATCAGAAACTTGATCACCTATTCGGTTTCCATTACCCTACTTATCGTTGCTGGATTTGGAATCTATAATATTTTGAATATGCTCATTTACGAGAAAATGAAGGATATAGCGATTTTAAAGGCAACCGGGTTTTCCGGTATCGATGTACAAATGATCTTTATGAGCCAGGCTATGATCATTGGTGCTCTTGGTGGAGTATTGGGATTGATTGTAGGTTACGGACTCTCCAGGCTTATTGATAATGTTGCCTTTGAAACCGAAGCGCTTCCGACAATCACCACCTTTCCCATTAATTATAATATCATGTACTACATCATAGGAATCTCATTTGCGCTTTTATCTACTTTTATAGCAGGTTATCTGCCTTCAAGTAAAGCAAAAAGAGTTGACCCGGTCAAAATAATTCGAGGAACATAAAAAAGGATCATGTCAATAGTATTGGAGGCGAAAAATATCGATAAATATTTCAAGAAACCTGTACTTTTTCATGTGCTGAAGAATCTCAATTTCAAAGTTGAAAAAGGTGAATTTGCTTCGATAATGGGAAAATCAGGATCAGGTAAATCAACTTTGCTCTACATTCTTTCTACAATGGACACGGATTATGAAGGCCAATTATTCTTGAACGAAGAGTTGGTTACCGGTAAACCCAATAAATTATTATCAAGAATCAGGAACAAGCATATTGGCTTTGTCTTTCAATTTCATTACCTATTGTCTGAATTCAGTGTATTGGAAAATGTGATGCTTCCCGCAAAAAAATTGGCTATTAAATCCCATACGGAAATTGAGCATGATGCTATGGAGAAACTAAAAATGCTGGAGATTGATCAACTGGCCAAAAAGCGGGCTTCAAGAATTTCAGGTGGCGAAAAACAACGTGTTGCAATTGCCAGGGCTTTAATAAACAACCCATCAGTACTCATGGGAGACGAACCCACCGGAAATTTGGACAGTTATAATTCAGAAAACGTATTTCACATCTTTAAACAACTAAAGGAGGAGCAAGGACTTTCGCTTTTAGTGGTAACCCATGACTTGGACTTTGCCGAGCGTACCGACAGGATTATTCAAATGGAAGATGGACAAATAATTATTCAATAAGCTGATTTTCGAACAAGGTCTATGACAAATATCATAAAAATTAAAGCAGGTTGGAGGTAACTTTAATCAACATCAAAAATGTTGGATTCAAAAAACAAGCTCATGGAAAATTATAGAACCAGACCCAAAGGCAATTATATACAAAATACAGACTGGGATGAATTATATGTTTTGACCAAGCACTGGAAATCAGATTTAACCTTTTATAAACAGGACCTTCGCTTTCTAAACAAATTATTGAACAAGTATTTTATATGGATTACTAAAAAAGAGAACCTTGATGCCGTAAAAGCTATTGGACAAAGTATTTTAAATGACAAACAAATAGGTAAGGAATTAATAAAAAGGGTCGATGAACATCTCACACATATTGCCCAGACCATTGATGACCCGTTTAAACACGATTCAAGGATTTTCAGGGATGAACATCAGGCACTTGAGGATGATATTGCCAGATTCTATAAAACCGTAAGGGCAAACAGAAAACAAGTGTTTTCAGTCACGGAACATATTGTTGATAGCGAAAGTTTAGAGCATTTACTTCAGGATTAAATCTTCATAGCGGATTTTGCAATTGTTTCCATGCTAATGCAGCAGGTCCCAAAATGGCTGCATTTTTAGGCGCTTCGGAAAGGTAAACCTTTATCTTGCCCTTATACGCAACGAACAGGTTTTTTTCCAAATTCGCTATCACGGGCTTCAGGAGAATATCACCAGCTTTACTAAGACCACCTGCAAGAATAAAGGCCTCTGGGTCTAAATGTGCTGCAGTGTCGGCCATTTTGCTTCCTAAAATTTCCGCTGTAATTTTAAATGCCCTTAACGCTAATTCATCACCTTCCAAAGCGGCCTTGGCAATACGTTCACCGGTTAACATCCCAAAACTGATATTGCGTAAGGGAGAGTCTTCGTTCATCTCAGCAATAAGCTCAAAAACAGTTCGCTTAATCCCAGTAACCGAGGCATAGGTTTCCAAACATCCCCGCAATCCACAATTACATTGTCTACCCTGCCGATCAACATTCACATGCCCGATCTCCCCTGCTTGTGCATGTTCTCCCAACAAAAGATCTCCATTGGAAATTATTCCACTTCCCAATCCCGTACCCAAGGTCAATACTACAAAATTTTTCATGTCCTTTGCCAGCCCGTACTTCAACTCCCCTAAGGCCGCTGCATTGGCATCATTGGCAATATAAACCGGTCGTGCATATGCTTTTTCCAATGACTTTGCCAAAGGAGCTGCTTCACCCCATTTTAAATTGGGTGGGTTTTCAATATTGCCGGTCAGCGAATTGGCGTTTGGTGCCCCTACCCCTATAGCCAATACCTTATACCCATCACCTAATTTTCTTGTTAATTCTTTTATTTCGACAAGCAATTCCTTTAAAAAAGAGGCAAATGGTTCTCTAGACTTAGTACTAAAGACTTTGGAAATCAAGATTTCCCCAACTTCATCAACCATCCCTATTTTGGTAAACGTCCCCCCTATATCTATGGCAAGAACTGTATTCATGGCAGTTTATTTAAACCACAAATGAATTAAAAAGGAATCATATTCTAACTGATTCAAATCATTCCCAGCGTCATTTATTCAAGTTATTTTTATAATCCCCTAAAAACATATTATCATGAAAGCAATTGCCCAAATAGAAAAACTAGATTCAGATATGTGCAAAAAAACCATTCGTCGAAATCTTAGCAGGATAATGGATATTCGAATATTGGACATTGATCTTGAAAACAAGACTTTATCGTTCGTATATAACAGTATCGCAGCATTTGACAAGGTAAAGCGAGAACTTCGGTGTATTGGATACCCTTTGAAACAGCTCATTAAAAAAGAACCACAAGGCGAGTTATACATTTAAGGGTAAAGCCTCGTAGATAAACTTTGCCATGGAAAAAACAGTTGATAAAATTCATCAGAATATTGGCAAGCTTTGCTATGCCATCGCCATGGCTGACAAAAAAATCAGTCAAGAAGAAATTGCAACCTTAAAAGCTGTTATTGACAGAAATTGGTGCAATCTTGATGCTACCTCCAAAGAATTTATTTTAGACGGTCATCAAGAAATTCTTGAAATCTTCAATCATTTACAAAGCAGAAAAGCGGAAAGTGATTCCTGCTTTAAGGAATTCCGTGAATTTTTCATGGAGCATCAAGATCTATTCAATGAAGATCTAAGGAAATTAATTTGGGATACAGCACAAGCTATCGCTTTTTCTTTTGCACAAAAAAACAAGTCGGAACTGGTTCTATTGGCAAAACTCAAAATGCTTCTTGAATCTTAATTTTTAAATTTTAAAAGTAATTACAGGTAAGTCAGCATGGTTGGCGATATCCTCGCCAATGCTTCCTTTAAAAAAATGTGCCAGCCCTTTTCTTCCATGTGTGGGCAGTGCTATAATATTGGCTTCAACTGTTTTGGCATAATTATAAATACCTTCCTCGATACTATAATCATTAAGTATGGTCAGCTTCAGATTATCAGGTACATCGCTGTGATGGGCAACACTCATAAACAGATTAAACTGCTCGTTGATCTCATCGGTATTCTTGAAGTATTGATTGGGCCGATTAACGTAAACCAAATGCACATTTGCACCAAGCATTCTAAAAAATTTAGTGGCCCTATTGTACGCCGTAATATTTTCCACTTCAAAGTCGCTGGCAAAAACAGCTTCATTGATTTCAAAATTTTCCCTTCTTTTTTTGATTACTAGAACCGGCACCTCACAGGTGCGAACCACTTTTTCTGTATTTGAACCAATAAACAAACCACTCAAACCACTGGCACCATGCGACCCCATAACAACAAGGTCAATTTCCTGTTCTTTTACAATATTATTAATTTCATTGAAATCCTTGTAATTTTGAACGGTTTCGTATATTTTAATTCCTTTTAAGAAAGGTTTGTTTAGAAAGGCATTGAACCTCTTTTTTGCCAGTTTCATATAGTACTGTGCCTCCATGAACTCCTGGGCTTCGTCCTTTGTGAGAATAGCTTCTGAAAGCCCTAGCATATGGAGCACGATTAATTTTGCATCAAACTTCTTGGCTACTTTGGCCGCAACTTCCAATGCATATTCCGAGAATTCCGAAAAATCTATAGGTACAAGTATTTTGTTCATCGTATTGAAATATTTGGGTTAATGCTATAGTACAACTTTAGCGTTTGTTCATTATTGCCTTTCTTTTGCTCAACTGTTTCTGTAAATCCTTTATGGTTTTGGCAGCTGCTTTTTCAAAATCATCCTCATTGGATCGTGCGAACAACCTAGGTCCGGGGGCACTAAGTTCCATTTCACATATCTTGCCCTTTCCTGTGGGATCATTTTCCTGTTTAAAATGAACTTGGGCTCTTATTATCCAATCATATTTATTGGCAAGACGGTTTAGTTTGGTTGTTATTAGGGTATTCATTGCTTCACTGGTAGGCATTTGAACATACTGAATGTCGATTGTCATAGTATATGGTTTTTTGTTTATATAAAGCTAAAATCTTTGTTCAAACCAAACCATGACAAATATCATTATGTCAAAATAAATATATTCTGATTTGTTGTTCTATTGATTTTAAAGACTAAAGCTTTGCTTAAATGACTTTTATCATTGGGATCAAATTATACCCTATCTAGTTTTACCCTATTCCAACTACTAGTTATAGGCGCTTAAATCATGAGAACATTCCTAATCGTTTTGGTACTAATACATGGCACAATTCATACAATGGGTTTCATACAAGCTTACAGCTTAACCGATGGTAATGTCTCAACTCTACTACTTTCGAAACCTGTTGGATTGGTTTGGCTGCTCATGGGTATACTCTTCGTTACTACTGCGTTATTAATGCTCTTGAAAAAGGAATGGTGGCCAATTGTGGCACTTTTGACCGTAATTCTTTCCCAAATCCTGATTATTGTTTTTTGGAAAGATGCAAAGTTTGGAACTATTGCCAATATGATTGTCCTTATAGCCGGTCTGCTAGGGTATGGTGAATTTCAATTTAACAGGATGGTTCGAAGGGAGACACAGGAAATTTTAAAAAATCTGAATCTTGAACATCCAGGATATATTAGGGTAAATGATATACAATATTTGCCCACTATTGTCCAAAAATGGTTAATCAGTTCAGGAGTATTGGAAAATGAAAGGGTATTTGCGGTTCGATTATCTCAGAAAGGAAAGATGAAAACGCGTCCTGATAGTAAATGGATGCCCTTCACTGCACATCAATATTTTAATTGTACGGATCCCTCCTTTATATGGAACACCCGGGTTAGAGCTCTACCCTTGGTGAGTATGAACGGACGAGACAAATTAGCTCTTGGCGAAGGTCAAATGCTGATCAAGTTGTTCTCACTGATACCCGTGGTGAATGAAGGCAATAATGACAAAATAAATGGTGCAAGTTTGCAGCGCTTCCTTGCTGAATTATGTTGGTTTCCTGCCGCAGCCATAAATGATTACCTAAGATGGGAAGAGCTAGATGAAAATTCTGTGAAAGCTATATTGACCATCGCAGAAAAAACCGTTTCAGGAATCTTTGAATTTACCGCTGATGGTAAACTGAGATCTTTTGAGACCGACAGGTATTATGGAGGTGATGAAGATGCGGTTATGGAAAAATGGTTGATTGAAATGGTCGATTTTAAAGAGTTCAATGGTATACAAGTTCCTAATAAATGCAAGATTACTTGGAAATTAAAGGGAGGTGACTTCAATTGGCTTAATCTTGAAATTACCGACTTGGAATATAATAAGCCTTTCATTTACCAATAAGCCAAACCTAAGACTATTGCTTTGTATAATGCACATCAGACAAGGCCTTCATTGTGTCGGCTGCCTGTTCGGCAGTTATATCGCGTTGCGGATTGGCAAACATCTCATACCCTACCATAAACTTCTTAACTGTGGCAGAACGTAACAAAGGAGGATAAAATGACATGTGGAAATGCCATTCTGGATGTTCCTTCCCATCTGTAGGTGCCTGATGGATTCCGGCAGAATACGGGAATGAAGTCTGAAAGATATTATCCAATCGTATTGTTGTTTTACGTAGAATCCCGGCAAATGATTTTTTTTCATCTTCCGAAAGACCATCTATATGGGCAATCTTTCTTTTGGGAATGATCATCGTCTCATAAGGCCATACCGCCCAATAAGGTATCAAAGAAACAAAATGTTCGTTTTCCAATATAATGCGTTCATTCAACGCCAGTTCTTGGGCAATATAATCTTCCAATATACTTTTGTTGTGTCCTTGCCAATATGCCAACAACCTATCCACTTTTTTCTGGACTTCCTGGGGAATGCTGCGTTGTGCCCAGATCTGCCCATGCGGATGCGGATTACTACATCCCATCACAGCTCCCTTATTCTCGAAAATCTGAACATGGTTTATACTAGCAATAGCACCTAGTTCCCTGTACTCTTGTTGCCATAGCGATATCACCTCGGTTATCTCTTCATTGGACATCAATGGCAGCGTCAGCGAGTGATCTGGTGAGAAACAAACTACCTTGCATATTCCAGCTTCTGATTCTGCAATGAGTAATCCTTCTTTATATTTTTCTTCCTTTACGTCTTTCAAGAGCGCGGAAAAGTCATTTACAAATGAAAATGGTTTTTTGTATTCGGGATTCACAGCCCCACCCATTCGACCATTGGTAGGACATAAGTAACATTTTGGGTCATACTGTGGCTTGGTCTCCAGTGAAGGTTTTTCCGTCTTTCCTTGCCATGGCCTTTTGGTTCTGTGTGGAGAGACCAAGATCCATTCCCCCGTTAGGATATTGAATCTTCTATGTGGGTTTTCATTGAAATTGGACTCCATATTATTTCTTTAGGATTGATGTTCCTTGACTCGGACTGGCTTCAAACCAGGTCAATTTTAGTTTACACTCCTTTTCATAAGCAGCTGAGGCAGCCTTTACGAAATCCTCGATCGCATCTTCATGTACGAGGTTTATGGTACATCCACCAAAACCACCACCCATCATTCTCGCTCCTAAAACAGTATTAAACTTCTTTGAAAACTCTACAAGATAATCAAGCTCGGGACAACTCACTTCATACATTTTACTAAGCCCTTCATGAGTTTCATATAATAACTCGCCTACTCTTTTTAGATTATCTTTTTTTAGCGCTTCTACCGCTTCCAATACCCTGGTTTTCTCTTGTATGATATAGGAACAGCGATTATAAACTGTTTGGTCCAGTTCGCCTTTCATTTCGTTCAACATATCAATTGTTGCATCCCGTAATGACTTAATCTCAGGATACTTTTTCTGTAAAACTGCTACACCTTCCTCGCATTGAGCCCTTCTTATATTGTATTCCCCTGACGCCAAATTGTGAGAAACATTTGTATTCAACAGCACAATCTTGTAGGGTTTGATATGTATCGGTATATAAGAATACTCCAAGGACTGACAATCCAAAAGAATCACGTGGCCTTCTTTACTCATGACTGAAGCAAATTGGTCCATAATACCACATTTAGTTCCTGCATAGGTATGCTCAGCAGCCTGCGAAAGCTCAACGATATCCATTTTGCTCAATCCCAAATCGAATATTACATTAAGGCCGAAAGCCAAGCCACATTCCAAGGCAGCAGATGAACTCACTCCCGAACCAATAGGCACATGGCTTTCCAAAGTACAATCAAATCCCCTAAGTTTATCAGTGCGTTTAGAGATTTCGTTTAAAACACCCAAAACATAGTTTTCCCATTCCACATTGCTTATCTCAATCTCATCCAAGGATAGTTCAAAACCTGTATCATACCCCTTACTATATACATGACAAATTTTATCTGAACCATTTTTTTGAAATTTGAAAGTAATCTTCTTTTCAATAGCCGTTGGTAGTACATACCCCATATTATAGTCAGTATGCTCCCCAATAATATTGATTCTTCCAGGTGATTCTACTGTAAGTTCTGGTTTAAAATTCTTTAAAAACTCCATTTGACAATTCTATTTATTGTTCTTTTGACGTACCGATTCTACGGTGGCCACTGTTCTAAAACCCAAGTGCTCCAGAGAAGAATCCAAACTTGTAGCCATTCTAGATGAAATGCGATAACTAGCGCAATAGGATTTATTACACAGGAATGATCCTCCTTTCATTATTTTTTCCTTGGCATATGGTTCTCTTTCATTAAAGGGTCTATCTGCTCCCTTCGGATTATGGTGTATTGCGTTGTTGGTTGCAATTTCATTGTAATAATTGGTATTGTACCAATCGCTTGTCCATTCCCAAACATTGCCAGCCATGTCATACAAACCAAATTCATTGGGCGGATAGGATTTAACCGGGGCGCGACGCTCATAACCATCAGCTTTGGTATTCCTTACGGGAAACTCTCCTTCCCAGGTATTGGCCATTTGTGATAATACGGATATATCCTTTCCCCAAAAAAAAGCGCTGCCCCCTTCAATACCTCGCGCTGCCCTCTCCCATTCGGCCTCAGTCGGCAAACGTCTGCCCGCCCATGCACAATAAGCCAATGCATCGTCATATGAAATGTGTATTACAGGGTGGCTATCCTTACCCTTGATATTACTGCCGGGACCATTGGGCTGTTTCCAACTAGCGCCAATTGTCCATTGCCACCACTGTGAAAAATCGTATAAGTTGGGTACTTTACTTGTTGTTTTTTTAAAAGTAAGAGACCCGGGTTGCATAATCGAATCGTGGGGCTTGGGTGTACCCTCAGGGAGTTGTTTTTTCATTTCATCCCAATCAATTTCACTTTCAGCAAGGGTTACATATCCCGTTTCATCAACAAATTTTTTGAATTGGGCATTTGTTACTTCGGTCGCATCCATAAAAAAACCATCAACAGTCACTTTGTGAGCTGGTTTTTCATGGGCCATAGCCAATTTATCATCAGGTACAGCACCTTTTATGAATTCTCCACCGGGTATCCAAACCATACCTGGTGGGTTCTTAATATCAGATGGTTTGGCAGTTATCAATTCGGGAATTGTAACCGATTTCTTGAATTCTACAGCGTTGTTGGACTCTAAGGTGCTTTTTCCACTTTCCTTTTTTTCCCTACAACCGAAAGAAAAAACAATCATTAAAATTCCTAAGCAACAATTTGATAGTCGGAGTATTGATTTCATGTAGCTGAACAAGAATTGTAAAGATATTTATATCTTCATATACCTAAAAAGAAATCAATGAAAAATAACACTATTATTTATTTAAGCATTATTTCTATGCTTTTGATAACCGCTAGTTGTAATAATAAAAAGAAAACGGTTAAAGAAGCAAACACTATAAGCAATATGAAGAAGGATACTACGAATTCTGGAATCGCGTATATTGCTTTTAACGGGTCAATTGAAGGTAAAAACATCAAGTTACACGCCTTATATAATAAAAATGGTATTGAGGTGGCCCTTTCGAATTATGGCCAACGTTTGGTTTCCTTAATGGTACCTGACAGCAATGGGAAAATGGAAGATATTGTATTGGGCTATTCTTCATTAGGCCAATACCGGACAAACAGCGGTTATTTTGGTGCGATCATAGGTCGTTATGGCAATAGAATTGCCAAGGGTAGATTTGAAATCGATGGAATTGTTTACGATTTGGCAAAAAATAATAATGGAAATCACCTTCATGGTGGAGAAAAAGGATTTGAATCAGTTGTTTGGGATGTTGATTCCGTCTCTCAAAACTTTATTCGTTTTAAAAGGACTTCTCCCGATATGGAGGAAGGATATCCGGGCAACTTAAAAGTCACTGTAGCATACACTCTGACCGATACTAATGAATTACGGATTGAATATGCTGCAACGACGGATAAAAAGACACATCTGAATCTTACCCACCATTCTTTTTTTAATTTAAAAGGTGAAGGTAAAGGCACTGTCAATGAACACATTATGCAAATAAACGCATCAAGTATTACCGCTATAGACGATAATCTGATTCCCACTGGCGTTTTTATGCCGGTAGCGGACACCCCTTTTGATTTCAACGCCCCAAAAACCATTCAATCAGGTTTGGATGCGGAACATGAACAATTAACCTTTGGGAAAGGTTTTGATCATAACTTTGTTTTGGATAAAAACTTGAAAAATGAAGAAGGCCTTTATATCGCCGCAAAGGTAAAGGAGTCAAAAAGTGGCCGCGTCATGGAAGTCTTTACCAACGAACCAGGTGTGCAGTTTTATGGGGGGAATTTCTTGGAAGGAAAAACTACCGGCAAGAAAGGCGGGGTCTATGAACGCAGAGGGGCTTTTTGTTTGGAAACCCAACATTTCCCTAATTCTCCCAATCAAGGGAATTTTCCATCGACCTTGTTAGAACCCGGTCAGGAATATAGATCAATCTGTGTTTATAGATTCTCAATCGAATAAAATTATTCGTTGAACAAACCATCGGCTAGGACTGGGATCTTGAAATTTTCCAATTCCGGTGAAGTCCTTTCTTGATCAAAAATTTGAGCGGCCTTATCCAATATTTCAGGATGATCATTGGCGAGATTGGTCGTTTCTGCTGGGTCTTCCCTTAAGTTGTATAATTCCACGGTGGACTCTTTGTTGTTATCTTTCAGGTGTTGACGAACTATTTTCCAATCTCCCATACGAATGGCAACCTGGCCGCCATAACTGGGAAATTCCCAGTACAGGAACTCATGTTCTCTTTGGTGCTCCTTTGCAAGCAAAGTTGGCAACATACTAATACCATCTGACCCCTCCGGTAATTCATAGCCAGCAATATCTGAAAAGGTTGCCAGCATATCGTAATGTGCTGAAATATGGTCGCTCTTACTTTCGGGCATTATTTTGCCTGGCCATGATGCAATCATAGGTACCCTTATACCTCCTTCGTATAAATAGCCCTTACCACGCCCATATTCTCCTTCAAAAGGTTTTGCACTCTCAAAAAACTTGGGGTCTGCACCACCTGCGTAAGAAGGACCATTGTCCGAGGTGAAAATAATCAATGTATTTTCATAAATACCTTCGTCCTTAAGTTGTTGGATTAATTTACCAATGTTCTCATCTAAATAGGAAACCATGGCGGCATAGGCAGCTCTAGGATTTTGATGCGGAAAGTAATTCATTTTGCCCAAATAGGGTTCTTCTGCACCAAACTTATCTTTATAATATTCAAGCCACTTTCGGGGTGCTTGCAAGGCTACATGGGGTATTGGCGAAGCCCAATACAAAAAGAAGGGGTTCTCCCTATTAGCATCCACAAAGTTGGTAAGCTCTTTAAACATTAAATCCGGTGCATATTCATTCAAGGTGAACGGTTCATAACTTTTTGGATCGCTTGGATCCGCACCTTTGGGCAGTTTCGTATTTGGAGCCACCGTATCATTGGCCAAATGCACCCTATTTTTATTTTTATACAGGAATAATGGATAATAGGTATGTGCTTGGCGTTGACAATTGTATCCGTAGAAAAAATCGAATCCCATTTCATTAGGAATTGATGGTGTATGTGGTGCGCCAAGTCCCCATTTACCAATTATTCCCGTCGCATACCCCGCCTCCTGCAATCTTTTTGCCATAGTGACGGTATTAGCAGGCATTGGTCCTTGACCTTCCAAGGTTGAATCCTTGGCCATAGCGCGATAATCCCAAACATCGCCCCTTTCTTTCCATTCAGAATTACTACGAATATAGGCATGACCAGCATGTCTCCCGGTCATTAACATATATCTGGCAGGAGCACATACAGGAGCACTTGAATAATGTTGGGTAAACAACATTCCGTTTTTGGCCAAGGCGTCGATATTAGGTGTTTCAATCTTCTCCTGACCATAAACACCAACTTCGGCATAGCCCAGATCATCGGCCAGTATATAAATAATATTCGGTTTTTTAACTTGGGCAGTTTCTGATTCCGATTGCGCCTTGTCCTTACAGGATAAAACAATTGTCCCTACCAGAAGTAGGGACAATAACTGTTTAAATAGATTCATATGTAATTACGTCGAATTCTTACATCACAATAGACTTTCCAGGAGTTGGAATCTCGTACCAACCTTCAGCATTTGGCTGTACTGGGGCAGGTGAATCCCATGTCAGTCCGTCAGGAACAAGCTTAAGTTCAGATTTCATTGCCTCTTCCCAAGTTATGATCTGTCCGGAATAGGTAGCCATTCTACCAATAATTGCGCTCATCGTGCTTGTTGCACCAAATTCACCATCACTAATAACTCCTCCACTTCGTATTGAAGCAAACAATTTGTCATGTTCAACTTGATACGGATTAGGATCATCTTTACCTCTATGATCAAATATTGAATTACCATCCCAATCTTTCATCTCTGCTTTATCGCCTGCTGTAGAAACCGTTCCCTTAGTTCCTTGGAAGAACTCTGAAACCCTACGCATAGTATCTGGCTGATGCCTACACTGGCTGGCTACAACTGCACCGCTAGGATAGGTGTATTCTACAAAATGATGGTCGTAAATCTCGCCATGGTCTTTGCCTGTTCTTACTTGTCTACCGCCCATTCCCTGAGCAGAAATAGGTGTTTCTCCAATAAACCAGTTGGCAATATCTATATTGTGAATGTGTTGCTCAAGAATGTGATCACCACATAACCAATTAAAGTAATACCAGTTGCGCATTTGATATTCCAACTCAGATTGTCCAGGCTGCCTTTCACGTACCCATACACCACCACTGTTCCAATAAACCTGCCCTGAAACTATCTTACCTATTTTATCTTGCTTTAATTGATCCAAAGCCGCCAAATAGTTAGTTTGGTAATGTCTTTGAAGACCAACGACAACGTTTAACTTATTTTCTTTCGCTTTTTTAGCGGCTGCCAATACCTTACGAACACCAGGAACATCAGTCGCAACAGGTTTTTCCATAAAAACATGCTTTCCATTATTTATGGCATATTCAAAATGTTCGGGCCTAAAACCAGGAGGAGTTGCCAAGATTACCACATCGGCCAAATCCATAGCTTTTTTTGCACCATCAAAACCAACGAATTGATGCTCATCCTTAACATTCACTTTCTTAGACTCACCCATTTCCTTGGAAATGTTCATAAGACTACCCTTTAACCTATCTTCAAAAGCATCGGCCATTGCAACCAATTCAACATTTTCATCAGCTTTCAATGCCTGAACAGCAGCACCGGTTCCTCGACCGCCGCAACCTACGAGTGCAATCTTTAATTTCTTGTCGTTCAATACATTCACCATTGCATCCATCTGAAAAGTTGGCAATACCATTGCTGCTCCAGAAAGTAATGCAGTATTTTTCACAAAGGTTCTTCTTGAATTTTCGCTTGCAAGAATCTTTTTCTTGTCTTTACTGGCATTTTTCATACTATAGATTTAATTATAAGGTCCTAACTATTTTAAAAAACATCTGTGAATTTAGTTATAAAATGCCGAAAAATGAGCATGTTAGAACCCTTTTTTGTTACATTTTAATATAAATTCCGAATAATCCTAGTGGCTTTTTTTAGTATATGTGAAAGGTATTTTCAATTGATATATAATATCGTTTGATTTTTCTTTATCCAAAGTATCCAAACCATAAACAATATCATAAGGATCGCGGTAGATAAAAGTCCCAAAAATTCGATCCCAGATCGAAAAGATATTCCCATAATTCGTATCGGTCCAGGGCATCTCATAATGATGGTGGAATTTATGCGTATTTGGAGAGATAAAGATCAAACTAATTGCTTTGTCCAACCATAACGGCAACTTCAGATTGGCATGTGAAAAGTAGGTGAACAAAATTGTCAAAATACGGTATAACACATAATATGCCAAAGGTAAACCGGCAATAATTATGGCTAATAATGCGAATGTCTCCCTAAAAATAAAATCAATGGGATGGTGTCGTGTTCCTGATGTTACATCTACATTGGTATCGCTATGATGCACGGTATGAAAACGCCACATGAACTTGATTTTATGTAGCATATAATGTACTACGTACTGCGCCAGGAAGTCGAGCAACATTATGGCCAATATCAATTCAATCCAAACCGGTAATTCAACTAAATTCAACAACCCAAATTGACTTTGTTCCAACCAATTGAAAATTCCTATCGTCGCCAGTCCAAAAAGAACGTTTATTACGATCGTTGTTGCCAGTAAAATAAGATTGGGCTTGGCATGTTCCCATTTTTTATAATCGAATTTTCGAAGGGGATAAGCACCTTCAAGTATCCAAAAAACCGTCATCATACCTATAATCCAAATCAACTTTTGAAGACTTGTTAAATTGGCAAAAAAGTCAATGAATGCATCCATAGAACTAGTAAAACTTTAATTAACGTAAATTTTTCTGCTTGAATATACTTTAAAATATCATATTGAAAATTGTTGACGGGTACAAAGTGACAAAGACCTTCTATATAGGGATAAAAAAAGGGATTTATCTACCTAAAGATAAATCCCTCATCAATTTTTAAAGCTTTTTATCTATTCAAGTAATTCAAGACTTGTTTACTTACCTTTTCTCCGGTAAATCCAAATTTATCATCCAATACCTTTGCCGGTGCGGAATAGCCAAAATGATCCAACCCGAAAACCTTTCCATTGGGACCAACCAAAGCCTCCAAATTTACTGGTAGGCCGGCAGTAAGTCCAAAAACTGGCACATTTGGCGGAATAATACTTGTTTGATAGCTTTTTGATTGTTGCCTAAAAATACCTTCTGACGGAATGGATGCAATACTGATCTTTAAATTCTCTTTTTCTTCCAATATTATCGCAGCGTCAACCAAGGTCGAGACTTCAGACCCATTTGCGACAAGGACTACATCAGGATTTGATGTTTCCTTTACTAAATAACCACCCTTTTCAGCATTTAATGCTTCAGTAAATCTAGAATTGGATTGGGCGGGCACATCGTTAACACCCTGTCTTGAAAGTATTAATCCGGTTGGTGTCTTTCTATTTTCTATCGCCATTTTCCAGGCTACACTGGTCTCTGTCGAATCAGCCGGGCGCAACGCTACAAAACTTTGATTCCCGTTATGGTTTTTTAATTTTTCCAACAAACGAATTTGCGCCTCTTGCTCAACAGGTTGATGCGTTGGTCCGTCTTCCCCTACCCTAAAAGCATCATGGGTCCAAACAAATTTTACCGGCAGTTCTTGAATACAACTTAATCGAATAGCAGGTTTCATATAATCGGAGAATACAAAGAAAGTAGCTACAACAGGAATTACGCCCCCGTGCAGGGCTATACCGTTTGCCATGGATGCCATGGTCAATTCCGCTACACCTGCTTGTAAAAACCCCCCTGTAAAATCACCTTTTCTCAGGGCGGAGGATTTTTTCAAGAACCCATCGGTCTTATCACTGTTGGATAAATCTGCCGAGGATACTATCATATTTTCAACATGCTCGGCCAAATAGCCCAAGACATTGGAAGAAGCCACTCTAGTTGCCAACCCTTCTTTGTGCTCTACAGCTTCAAAATTCAACTCTGGTAATTTACCGGAAAGAAAACGATCTAATTTAGCTGCAAGACCTTCATTTGCCTTTCTCCATGCATTTATTGCAACCTTTTTGGCCGAAGCATCGGCCTCTTTTTTGGCCAAGATCCCTTTGTAAAACTCTTTAACCTCAGGATAAATCTCGAAAGGGGTGGCAGGATCCATTCCCAAGTTTAAAAGTGTCTTTTCATAATCTGCACCCGTATTGCCGATTGGTTGCCCATGTAGTTCGCAATGCCCCTCGAACATACTACCATCCTCAGTAACACAACCTTTTCCCATTATGGTCTTACCAATAATTAGGGTTGGTCTTTCGGTTTCAGCATTCGCTTCGGTCAGTGCCTTTCTGATCTCCTCATGGTTATGGCCATCTATGGTGATGACCTTCCATCCCCACGATTTGTACTTC
>CAZHJO010000007.1:0-25327 GCA_964532755.1 uncultured Maribacter sp.
AATCTAATAAACGAATCACGACAAAAGGACGCACTGAACAACTCCTTTCATTTTAACTTTTTTCGTAAATACCGATTTAAGGTAAATTAGTGCCATTATTCAGGAATTCTTAGATAACTATGGTACATATGATTGAAAACCTTAGTTAGCGTCCACAACGCTGCCCGAGCCGGTTATGGTCGAGTTTATGGTAGGATTTCCCTTGTAAAAAATAGTTCCGGTACCTGTTATTGTCACATTCAGTTCATCATTGACAAACAATTCAACATCACCAACTCCTGTGATATTAACATCGCAAGTATCAGAATTTAATCCAAAAGACTTAATATCTCCTACGCCTGTAAGTGTAATATCCAAGGTTTTAGTTAATCCTATTAAATTAAAATCACCTACTCCGGTTAAAACAATCTTAAGTTCATTTGAGTCAAATTCATTTTGAGCAATAATGTCCCCTACACCTGTCATGGTGAGGCTTCTGATTTCCGGGATAGTTATATGTACTTTCACCGCTTGGGCAATATTCACGCATCGATTCAGTCTAAGTCTTAATTCACCATTGACAACTTCGGTTTTTAATTCCCGAAGTATATTTGGCTGAGCCTCGATGATTACATCTTCTTTAGGCCCCTGTGTAATGAGAATATCTGCAAAAATAGTACTGACAATACTGTGGAAGTCATCCAAAACCCGGGTTTCAGAAACAATCGTTCCCTGGCCCCGCAGGCAATTATTAGAAGAATTGTCGGGAAAATAGTCATGATAATCGATATTGATATCACTGGTACATGACATTGTCAGTAGTACAATTGCCGAGATTAGTAGTCTAGTAATTTTCATAACTATGCAAATTGTAATTGGCTTTTATAAAGGTTTTCGGGAATTTCACTTTCTTGCTTTGCTATCCATTCAAAAATGGGTTCGATACCATTTTTTTCCAAATAGTCGAAGCCTTCTGCCATCCTTTTTTTCGTATCAGGATCTTTCTCAACTTTTGAAGCGATTTTCATGAACAAACGCATGAGCCACGGTAATTCATCAAGAGCCAACCTGCCCCTTAAGGGCACATAATGCAGATGTTCTATCATTTCTGTTGAAAGGCTATTCCTTAGCCATTGTTGCAGATTAGGATGCCCGGGTTCGGTGCCCGACACCGTAAACAAAAGTATTTGCTTGTCTTTGATTATTGGCCAGTTTGTCAAAAGCCATTTTCGTATAGTTGGTTTCATGGCCATAATAGAACTTCCCAGGATAAGAAGGTCGTAATTGTCGGGGTTTGGATTTTCCCTGTTCAAATCAAAAACCGGAAAATCGTTACGCTCATTTATCCAATAGGCATACTTTTTAGTGCTACCGAATTTACCAGTATAAAAAATAGCTGCTTTCATCTTGATTTCATCTTTTTTTCAATGATGACCGAATGTATAAACCTGTCCACTTAATTAAAATGATTTGCATCACCTTAAGCGAATTTTTTGCACAAAATTTTGCAATTTGATTACTTACCCCATTGGTAACCTTCCGATACTGATCCAAGTCATTTTGTATGATTTGAAGAGGTACTATCTTTCTTGTTATAGCTAGTAAGCGAGGATTCACGATAGTAAGAAGCACATATGAATACTTCAGGGAATAGTATGTATCAGAGTTGTGGTATGCCTATGAATAAATTATCCGATTTTGGCACCGATAAAGATGATAGCGTTAACACCGAATATTGTTTTTTACTGTTATATAGCTGGGAATTTTTCAGATTTCGGAATCACCATGGAACAAAAGATTGAAAAGAACATAACAATAGGGGAGAAAATGGGTATAGGCAGGGAAGAGGCCACGGCCTTGGCAAATACTACAATTCCTAAACTAAGACGATGAAAGCACTCGAATGCAGCTGATAAATATATATAAAAATGAAACCACCTAAATCCCGTTTTTCTTTCTTGCAAATTGTACAAGGTTTGGAAGGTGTGATTATTATGATCGCATGTTATATAACCTTTTTCCTGAAACCTTTTCGAAATCGGTGGGGACTCAGTGAGGAGGAAGCCGATCGTAAATTACCCGGGGACGGATTGGTCAAAATGCCAAAGACCAAATTCACACATGCCGTCAACATTAATGCTCCATCAGAATATGTTTGGCCTTGGATAGCACAAATTGGTCAAGGGCGTGGCGGATTTTATACCTATGAGGCCTTGGAGAATATGATTGGGCTCAATATTTATAATTCGGATGTGGTATTACCCGAGTTTCAAAACCCCAAAATCGGCGATATCATTTCATTTGGTCCTGATGGCGGTTATCCACTTGTAATTTGTGAGGAGGGTAGTGCCATGGCCATAGAGACTCGCCTGGATCTAGAAACAAATAGGGAATATGACCCCCAAGTTTCCATCCCGGAAAAATATTTACACCTTACTTGGCTTTGGTATGTGCAATCTCTAGACGGGAACCGTTCTCGGTTCATTTCGAGAAATAGGGTTGATTATGCCCCCTCATTCAAAACCAAGTTGATTTTTAATTTTTTGAGCGAGCCAATAATTTTTACAATGGACCGGAAAATGTGCTTAGGTATCAAAAAGAGGTCAGAACAACTTTATGAACAGCAATCGCTTCTAGTTCAAAATGAATCAAAACAACAGATCTAATCGCAAACTTCCCCAGATAATATGCCAAAATAGATAGTATACCAAACGTAGACCATACATGCTTATGAAGCCATAGCGCTTAAAAACATACAACTGTACCAAATTAAACAGGAACAAATTAGTCCATACCACGACCAAGGCCCAAGTAGGATAGGTATCCATAAAGATTTGATAAGTGGGCTCAACCATAGCAACAGGAATCAGGGAAAGCCAAACAAGTACCTTAAATTCAATGTTTTTTAATACAAAGGAAAATATGAATAATAGAATTGTTAGTGGTAAGGCATGGAATAGAATTTCCACCAATAATCCCATAGCGGGATAAAACAATATTGATTTTGGCAATAAAATGTGAATATCAGCTGGATATACGATATTCAAATCGACCCAAATGGCTACGAATACAAAAAGAATAACGGGGAGGGAATAACCAAAAAATTCCAATGCGGGGGTCTTCTTATAAATTGAAAACTGTCCTTTCGATAACAAAATAGACAGAACTGTAATCCCAAGAATCACAATTGTAATAGAGATTGCCATTGGATTAAGGTCGCCCAGGAATCGCTCGAAAATAGAAGGGTTGCTATAGTTTAATAGCACAAATGTACCTAGGAATCCAGCTAATACAACTCCCAATACTAAGAATTGTATCCTATTCTTCGAAACTAAGGATGGCAAGGATCGAATAGTCATGTTTAGTTTAGCGATTCGATTTTTTTTGACGATGTCGCATACGCCAAACAACGATTACACCAATTATCCCTAAAACAGACATTATCCCCGCAAAGTAAAGCCATTCCCACTCGGAATATTGCCAAGGCCTATATTCTGGTTTGCGATCAAAGTCTATCCATGGGCCAAGACGTCCCATCACAAAAATTAGTACCCGAATTGCGTGTAGTATTATTGCGGCAGCGGCCAAACGCAAGGTAAATAGAGCGTTGTTTTTGCTGTAGGATATCCACCAATGGGAGGCACCAAAAATCCAGCCGACATCCAATATCAATTCGGCCAACAGCAAGCCTCCGACCCAAGCAACAAACATTTCCAATGCCCCATGTGATAAGAGCACAACTGTACGCATCAATAAGATACTTGCCCCGAAGAAAAACAAGGTGGCGTAAAATCGCTGTTTTGATTTATTAGTAATCATTCTTCTTGCCGCAATCATCCCTTAATTGTTAATAGGCCAATTATGCCAAGTAATCTGTTGTTCTAATCCTGAATACCTACAGAAATAGATGCGCTACCTTCATCACCCATTAAAATGACGGTAATATTATCTTTTTCGGCGGCAAAATGGGTGCCTGACCCTGCTGTGGTGGTAAAATTTATTTTGAAGTCACTACTTTCAAGTTTTTCCTTATACTTCATATTTTCATCGGGAGACACATCTTCAAAAATAACTACCCAATTTTTGCCTTCTTCCATATTCTGGGTATTGACCACAACGATTTTACCGTATTTAAATTCGGGAACTTCATTTGGAATCTCTTTGGGCCAACTTTGAATATTCGCATCCGTGGTAAAAGTACCTTCATCGGTCTTGATTACAATTTTTTCATCATCCAGATCAACTTCGGCATCGTTGCCAATTGCTTTTTCAATGATTTTTTCATGGGTTTTTTCTGCTGCTCTTTTGCATGAAGTAGCTACTGCTACAATTGAGATGGCCAAAATTATTGTCATCAATCTTGTTAAACTCATAGGATTAAAATGTTTCATAGTATTGTATTTTATATGAATATTATCTTGGACAAGGTTTATTTTCGATTTACGACTTTTGAAATTAGGATGTCTATGGGGAGTCTGCAATGATCTTGATCATTCTGCCGAGTATCTTTTTTGGTTAATAGGGGCTTATTGGAATATTAGCCTCGAATTAGGACTAGACCGCCCAATTTAATGTCAAGCCTGATTCAAGTGGTTTATAGGAACCATGAATTGATCTTAGCTGACTTGGGCGAACAATACCATATAATTATGTCCTGCCTCTTTAGCACATTTTGGGCAATAGGCGTAGTGTATATAATAATCCAATGCTTTCTTGTCCTGTTTGGTCAGGTAGGTATCCATCTGCTTGATGAATTTTGGAATGGCGTTATATTTACCATCAAAGACCCTACTCATAAATGTACCTGATATGGTTGAGTTTTTGGCACCTGATACGGTATCAACTACAGATAAGTACATATCTGACTTAAATGCACTCGGATCGTTAAATAGCAAAAGGATTTCTTCCCTATTTTCGGATAGTTTTTTAGAATCTTCGGCCATTTGCATCATTTTGGTAACTCTTTTCCCGATCATGGGGGGTAAGGGTATATGAAATAAAGTTGGTACTGAGGCCTTGATGAATTTTTTATGATTCCAATAAAAGGTCTTTTCGTCCCATTTTCCGGGATGAAAGGTTGGGCAGCATTCCCCACTAAAGTTTATATCCTTTGTATTCATGATTTCGATATTTATTATTTATTGGTGTCTTACACTGAAAAGTGAAACTGAAAAGAGAGAGGTTTTTTACAATGTATTGGCTAAAGTCAATTTGTTTTTTGAACCCTACTGTAACCATAACATAACCTTCCATTTCTTAATCCCTAATTTGATATGGATTTTTATTTTCTGAAAAACAAAATTATAATGCTTGGTAAGTATCCACAATGATGAATATCATTGCTTTAGTATTCTCGACCAACATAAATTTGTAATAATGAGAGTGCTTAACTGACCTTTGACTATGTAAGTTCAAATTAGACTAATTAAATTTGGAATTTAATGCATTTTGACACAGTTGTAATCGGTTCCGGGATTGGTGGATTAACGGCAGCAGCTAAACTGGCGCAGGATGATTTCGACGTTCTGTTATTAGAGGCTAGTGATGATTTTGGGGGATATATCAGACCGTTCGAAATGGAGGGTTATACATTTGATGTTGGGCTCCATTATCTGGGTCATTTGGAACCTGAAGGCATGTTTAGGCAACTGTTGCATCGTTTGAACATGGAGGATCTTTCGTTTTTAGAATTAGATCCAAATGGATTTGATCGCTACGTTTTTCCTGATTACGAATTTAGATTCGCCAAGGGAAAAGAGGAATTGAAGGAAAAGTTGGTCCATGACTTTCCATTGGAGGTCAATGGAATTAATAAATGGTTGGACCTATTGGGGAAAACCAGGCTGGCACTTCGACCAGAAAAAATGGCCACGGGCCATTTGTACAAATGGATTTCCCATATGCTGATTAATCCGATAATGCTGAAATATGGAAAAAAAACATATCAACATGTCCTGGAGCGGATTACATCGGATTCCAAACTGCAAGCGGTACTATCCGCTCCTCTGTTCGATTGTGCATTAGGGGCAAGGAATGCCTCTGCTCTTATTGGGTTGGGCATTTGGAGTAATTTCTTACAGGGAGCTTATTATCCCGTTGGAGGGAGCAAGGCCTTGCGCAATCGTTTTTTGGAAAAATTAAATCGAAAAGGAGTCAACCTAATCCACTCCAATCCTGTGGTATCGATCAATAGGGTACATGGCAAATGGTTGGTACTGACGAAAAAAGGAGATGAATTTACCTGCCGGACGGTAATTAGCACAATCAATCCGAAGGAAACCATTTGTAGACTTCTAAAAGAAGAGTGTGTACCCAAAAGGGTATATAGAAAAGCTTGTAATTTGATTCCTTCTGCCTCTATTTTTAGTGTATTTATCGGTACGGACCTTGATCTTCCCGCTATGGGAATAGGTTCTGAGAATATTTGTGATTATCCTTCCTGGGAAATTGAGGATAGCTATCAGGAATGGCTGAATGCCCCACTTCCAAGTGCTAACTCTGGATTGTTTATCAACAGTCCGTCAGTGCGTGACCCACAAAGTCGATATGCCCCCGATCAACATCATACACTTCAAATTTTAGGAGGAGGAAATTTTACTGGTTTCGAACGTTGGGCCACAATGGACCCCAGCCAACGTGGGAGCGATTATCTAGCCCTCAAGAAACGCATCGAGCATCAGTTCATCCGTCGGGCGGAACGATATATACCAAATTTGTCGGACCATCTTTCTTTTGTTTATAGTTATACACCCCTTGATTGTCACGATCTGGTCTTTGCGGAACGGGGCGCTATTTATGGACCAGCAGAAACATATGATCAAACTGGACCTGGCAGATTTCCCAGTCTTGAAGGAGGAATTCCCGGGTTGTTCTTGGCAGGATCCGGCACCTTGGGTGCCAGCGTTTTCCATAGTTCAATGAGCGGTTTCCTTGCAGCGGAAAAAACCATCAATTTTTTGAAATTAGGCCGCAAATAATCAAGAATAGGGACTGATTTATTGAGTGCGTGCCAATACAGATTTCCAGCTTTTAAAAATGCCAGGAATTTTATCTTAAATTTGATTTTCACTTAACCATGCGGAATTACTCTGGTTTCATGAAGTTGTAAAGAAAAGAAATCCAAATAGTACCTGAATTTGCTTATTTGGTCATGTGTAGCTCTTTTTTTACGATGTTCCTGAAGCGGGTAGCACTTAAATAATGATCCTCAAGCAACTTCCCGTTATGTAATAGACCAAAGACGCCATAGCCAGAGGGTCCGTATTTAGCCTCTTGAGGCGTATTTAGTTTTTTTATTTTTAAATCGATACCATAATCCATTGCGGTATTCAACAAAGCGGCAACAGATTTCTCGTGCCATGGGCATTGATCGGCATAAATCAAATTCCAACCATTGTATTTAGCTTGGTGTTTCGTCCAATCTATGAGTTTTGGATCGGGCACTGCAGTATCCCATTTTTTGGCCAGTAATTCAAATCGACCCCTACTGTCCACTACATTAAAGCCATTCTTTTCGAAAATAATCTTGTCTGCAATCCATGCCCCTTTACTCGCCATAACACATACACCGGCCAATCCTTCTCGTTTCGCGTCCCTTTCAACTTCATCTATTAGAAGTGACCCGTAACCCTTGTTTCTATCTTTTTTGGAATATACTGTAATGCAATGAACGAAAAGGAATTTTTCTGCCTCTATAGGGCGCCATGCATTCATTGCTGGGACATATTCTATGAAACCGATCATTCTGGCATCTGCACTTTTGAGTATTTTCATACGCAATCCTTCTTCATGCTGTTTTTCAAACCATTGCTGTTTACATGAAAATCCGGGGTTTTTAATATCCTTGACGCAGAAAAGCGTTTCTTCCTGAACATTTTCGGGTGTCACTTCTTTTATTACGAATTGATCCATCATACTAGATTTTTACTTTTTTTATTGCCTTAAATTTTTTTCTGTATTCCTTATCCATCTTTTCCGTGGCATACTGTACTATCAGACGTCCACATTGATCTTTCCATTTAAACAGGAAATCCTCGATTTCATGGGGCCATTTTTTCCATAAGCCCCGAAGTAATGTCCCAATACCTTTCTGTACATATTCGGATTTGTCAAGCATCAAAGGTTCAATTAACGGTAGGGCTTTGTTTGGTTCTAAGCCTTCTTTTAATAATTCGACCAGCGTTACTGGTACAGCCCTCCTTTGCCACTCCGAATCCGAATCGTTCCATTCTTTTAACTTTTCAAATGTGATTACTTTATTGATTAGGAAACTAGAAAGTACTAACATACACAGTACATCTGTGGTAGCCCAGTTCGATATTCCCATACTAAACCAGTTTCCAAGCCTATCAAAGGTCTCCGGATTATAATTTTCCCTTTCGGACTTTACAAAAACAATGGCAAAGGACTTTTCCTCTAATTTTCCTGTTCGCATCAATTCGTCCCCAAGGTCCAGGTAATTATCCAAGGTCATTTCATTTTTCCAGGCTTTAATCCACGCATCGCGCTGTTTTTCAAAAACCTTACTATCAATGCCATAACCATCATATCCATTTTTGAAATACCTGGAATATTTCTTGACAACCTTTGGATCTGCATTATTTTCACAGAATTCTCGAATCTGCTTTTGTTTTTGTTCAATCATTCTATTATTGATTAAATTCCTTGAACCAGGCAAGGTAAATTCCCAATGTACATGCGAGTGGTACCTATTGTACTTATCAATTCAAATTCTGGATTGATAACTAGCAAAGGGGGAACGATTTGCAGCCATCATGCATTTGGAAATTACAGGTTTAGATTCAATTTTTTAGTTTCCCATTTATTATCCTTGGTTTTAAAGACAAGCAGATCTTTAGCAATTAATTTTGCCTTTAATTCAGGTATTTCGTATCTCCTTTTCGCTGTTAATGCATGTTCTCTTTCCGCAATGGGCCAGACAATTTCACCATTGGTGTTTACGACAACTTCTGTAAAGATGTATTCAACAACATCTAATTTGATCTCATTCTGTCCCTGGAACATTTTACGAACATAAATACCAATGGCATTTTCTTGATCAAATTCAGTGACGTTCAAATACTCCGGTTGAATGACTGTCTCACCAGTAGTGTCAATAAAACCATAATGAGGAATATTATTGACTTTTAGCGCTTTAATCATACACCTGCCATTTTTAAATTGAGGATAACGAATTCCCAATACTCCGGCTATGTTCTTATCAGCTTCTTGGTTCCAAACCAGATCATCCCTAAATTCAATGATCAATTTGGCATCTTCGTTAATGAACCCCCACTGGCTACCCACCCTAACAGCTGCTAATCCTTCATTGAAAGGGGCTATTTCATCATATTTAGTTATTTCAGTCTGTGAACTACTGGTGCTTGGTATTACCAATAGCAATGTAAGAATGGCGATAAATTTTTTCATGATTGTATTTTTTATGTTGTTATTTTAGTTTTTAGAACATGATATTCGTGTAGATCATACTTTTCAAATCTTTTGGAAGTCCGTCTCTTATATCTTCCATTTCACCCAAAGAGATATACTGTCTTAGCAGAATAAAAGTGGTATTAATATATTGTTCTGCTACTTCATCGCTGTATTCAAAATCGTTGATTGCCGATGGACCATCATGTTTTCTGACCAAATCAATAAAGTCAGCCATTTGTTTGATTTTTGGTCTGTCTTTTTTAATTGTCCATCCGTTAACATAAACGGCTTTCAAGAACATCGGAAATTGCGCTATGAGTTGTAATGATTCTTCTATTGGTATAATATCCCTAAGCGCATGAAGAATGGAGGATAAAATTCTACCAGCTTTGTCTCTATTATCCCCAAGGTTCATTTCCTTGGTATAATTTTTAAGGAAGGTGTTCCCTTCTGTCGCGTATTGATTGAAATTTAATGCCATTTTGTTCTGTTTTAAGTTAGACTTAAAGTTGGTAACTAATGCGCAAATTCGAAATGATCTAGGTCATGCTCTGGTTGATTTTGAAGTGAAGTTTTTATAGGTCATCTTATTGTATTAGGCAATATTAAGGGCAATTTCGACCATCTCATTAAAAGAAGTTTCCCTTTCATTTGATGTGGACTTCTCCCCAGTAACCAAAGAATCTGAAATGGTTAGAATGGCTAGTGCCCGAACATTATATTTAGCGGCAATCGTGTATAAGCCAGAAGCCTCCATCTCTGCACATAGAACACCATATTTCGCCCATAATTTATAAGCTTCAGGATCATCTTCATAAAACTCGTCAGCAGACAGTACATTCCCCGCTTTTATTTTTATTCCTTTTTTGCGTGCATATAATGAAGCATCCAGCAGCAATTCAAAATTTGCCGTTGGTGAATAATCGGCATTGATAAATCGCGAATTGTTGATTCCTGAAGTTGTTGATGCTGCCATTGCCAAAACAATGTCACGTATTTTTATGTCTTTTTGAAATGAACCTGCCGAACCAACCCTAATGATGTTCTTCACCCCATAATCATTGATTAATTCATGATAGTAGATCATTGCTGACGGTATTCCCATACCACTGCCTTGCACCGAGACCCTTTTGCCCTTGTAAGTGCCAGTATAACCTAACATACCGCGAACTTTATTGTAACAAAATGTATTTTCCAAGAATGCCTCTGCAATCCATTTGGCTCGCAATGGATCACCTGGCATTAACACCGTCTCTGCAAGGTCTCCTTTCTTAGCTTCGATATGTATGCTCATAATCTACTTCGTATTAGGTTGATACAATTGCAATTCCCGAAGACGTTCCTATTCGTGAAACGCCTAAGGCAATATACTTTAGTGCTGTTGCCCTGTCCTTAATTCCTCCTGAGGCTTTGATTTTAGCATTATTGCCAACAACGTCTTTCATTAGTTTTACATCTTCCAAGGTCGCTCCGCCAGTACCAAATCCTGTAGAGGTCTTTACAAAGTCGGCCCCAGCTACCATTGCTAATTCACAGGCCTTTATTTTTTCAGTATTGGAAAGATAACAGGTTTCAATGATGACCTTTAAGATCGTACTTCCTATTTCTTTTTTGATACTTGAGATTTCATGCTGTACCAAATCGAATTTACCCGATTTCATCCAACCCACATTAATAACCATGTCAATTTCATTTGCCCCATTTTCTACACCATTCCGAGCCTCATATACTTTAGAGTCCGTACTCATGGCACCAAGTGGAAAGCCAATGACCACAGCTAGTTTTACGCTACTGCCAAGTAAATGTTCATTGGCTAGCTTTGCATAGCATCCATTGACGCAAATAGCATAGAATTGGTGATCAATGGCTTCTTTACACAGTTTTTGAATATCGGATGTTGTTGCCGTTGGTTTTAGTTGGGTATGGTCAATATAATCTTGGATTTGCATTTGGATAGAATATTTTTTACCGGTTTTCACTTCGGGTAATATAGTTCAAAAATACGATTCAAACATTGGTGTTTTCATGATAATAGTCAGTTATCTGTAATAGATAAAGACTGATTAATATCATGGTTAAATTATGGATTGGTTGATAATTTTAAGTGATTCTAAAGGGTTTCCTATGAAAACAATTCTTATTCCCACCGATTTCTCTAAAAATGCTTGGAATACCATATCGTTTGTTATGCAATTTTTAAGTGCAGAGCGCTGCACCTTCTATTTTCTTCACACGTATACACCAGCCTTTTATCGTATGGATTATATGCTTGGCGGTCCAGAGTTCAGTGCAATTCCCGACAAGGGTGTTGACGCTTCCCTCTCCGGTCTGGAAAAAACCTTGGAAGCCGTAAAAGAGCAATTTGGTAATCCCAAACACATCTACGAAACAGTTTCTGCATTCAATGTTCTGACCGATGAGATTAATGAATTGATCGAGACGAAAGGCATTGATTTGATAGTTATGGGTACCCAAGGTGCGTCTGGTGCAAGGGAGATTTTTTTAGGGACCAATACAGTCCATGTTATTCGGAAAGCCACGGTACCTATTTTGGTCATACCGTCTGGTTGTGCATACGAACGCATGGAGAAAATTTTATTCACCGCCGATTATAAATCAAAATACCATAGAAATGAGTTGTATACAGCCATTGAAATCTCGAAGATGTTCAATGCGGAAATCACAGTGCTCCATGTAAAGGAAGAGTATGAGCTGACCAAATCACAAAAAGAAAACAAAGCCTTTTTGGGTCTGTGTCTTGCCCAGGTTCCGTATGTATTTAAAGAAGAAAGGGGCACATTTATGCCCGATGCCATAATTAACTACTTGGAAGAGCATCCTTATGATTTATTAGTGATGATGAACAGAAAACATTCCTTTTTTGAAAGAATGCTGATTAGACAGAACGTAGACCAAATAGGATTTCATGTACAGGTGCCTTTTTTGGTGATACCAGATACTTCCAAATACGATAAATAAAAGCAAAATGAAAAATATTCTATTACCCACGGATTTTTCAGACAATGCATGGAATGCCATCTTTACAGGCTTGAAAATGTTTGAAACTGTAGATTGCAATTTTATACTTTTGAACACTTATGAGCCGAAGTTAGCCAATTTAATGGGGAACAAAAGCAAGGAGCGATTAGGCGTTATTTATGACTCCTTGGCGGAAAACTCAAAGCTACAATTAGATAAAACGATGCAATACCTGCATAAGAATCATGTTAGGGGTAATCATAAGTTTGAGCAGGTTTCAATTTCCAATGATATTGAACATGCCATCAAAAAATTAGTTGCTGAAAGGGATATTGACCTTATAGTTATGGGGACCAAGGGGGCTACAGGGGCCAAGGAGGTTTTTATGGGAAGTAATACGGTTAAGGTCATTAAAAAAGTACGTAGGTGCCCAATAATCGTTGTGCCACATAAATATGATTTTAAAGCTCTTAAAACAGTTGTATTCCCTACTGATTTCACCCATCCTTATGACAAAAATGAATTGAAACCCTTAGTCGACTTGGTCAGATTATGGAAAGCGGAAATATCAATTCTACAGGTAGCACAGGAATACACATTGCACGATGAACAAAAAAAGAATTTAAAACAGTTGTCCAATCGGTTGCAAGAGGTAAAACACAGTTTTCATAAGGTCGAGATGTGGAACAATGTTGCAGATGCGACCAATAAATTCGCAGATGATAACAATGTAGAATTAATCGCATTGATTCATTACCCTCATACGTTTATGGAAAAATTGACACGAGAACCCGTGATTCGTAAAATAGGTTATCATTCCAAAGTTCCTCTTATGATCCTACCAGATATTTAAGGGTCTAAGTTATCGCTGGGATTAGATCTAGGTTTTGGATATTGATTGTTCTTCAATCAAAAATGATAAAATCGAAAGGCTCAAGAGGAAGGAATTCTACATCGTCTGATTGGCAGCACACTATTAAGTTTATTCTTCTTTGTCGATTAGCCCTGGATGGTGTTTTCTCAAGAATGCATTGCGGACAGAATCCATTTTTTTCATCATATTTTCGATATCGGAATGATGCTCTTGCCAATTTCTGAAAAAATAATCCTCTTCAAAGAATTCTTTCATAAAGAGCGAATCCCTTTTTGGGAAATAAGAGAAATCCGCTTTCCAATCAAAAGGTACTTTATCCTTAAAATATCCCCTGAAAGAGTCCATAATACTATCCAGGTTTATTTTTACGGAATCACCTTCAATATTTGAATAGGAATAGGAGTATACTGAATCATATTTAATCAGATTACCAAGGTCGTCGTATTCCTTGTGTACTTCCCATTGCCCTTTGGGCTCTTGGGCCAGTTCTTGCTTATTCTTGGAGACTTCTTCTATCTTTTTATCATGACCCTTACACCCTGTTAAGGACAGGACTACTAAAATTGCAATTATTTTGTTCATTGGGAATTCGTATTGATCATTGAAAATCATAATTATCCACTACCTCTTTTTTTAGTATTAATATTGCTGCGACCTCGATTTGCATTGTGTTCATCGTGATATCGCTGAATATTATCGTTATGATAGTTTCTTATTCGCTCGTATCTTGAACGCCTTAAATCATAATTTCGATAGCGAGCGGGCAGCCTAGTATTTCGAACCCAAATTCCGCCATCCAAATATAGATAGGTACGGGCCGTTAAATCGTAGTAGATACTGATTTCAGGAAAATAAACGTACCTAACAACCTCTAAACGGTTGGGATAGAACCAAGGAGGTGGTGGATTGCTCGGTCTAGAGGATATAACCACAGGACCGCAACTCACAAAAGCCAATAAGATAATATATGTCAATATAAACGGTAAGCGCTTTAACAATTGTCTACGTTCCATTACTCAAATATTCATAATGACAAAGTAAATGGACCCCTAAAAAACCTGAAATGATATAGGTCATTTCGGGATAGGTTCAGTTAAAATAGTTTTGAAATTGGTTTTATAACAAAGAAAAACAATTTTATATAACATCATGAAAAAAGAAATCATTTATAACTCAAATCTACATTTTGAGCATGAACAATGGCGACGTGAACTTTTCTTCTGGGAAGATGAACTAAAAATATTCAAAAACAAGTTAAGTGAATTGGTAATGCGTTACACCTCAAAAGAAGTAGTGGTCCAATTTGAGCATTTTCAAAACCAATTTATCCTTTACGGGGGTGTAATAGATGATCTTTTGGAGGATATTGAGGTGCATGAAACCCAAATTGCAGGTCAAAGTATGGATGGTAAAGATGTTATGGACAGGATTTTGGTAAAGAAACATCTGGAATTTAGAGACCGCATGGAAACACAAAGGCAAATATATGCTGATCTTAAAAGGGATTTCTTCGGTTTTCTTTCAAAATATATGTGAAACCTTCACAAAATTTACTCAGGACCTTGGTAGTGTATTAGGGTTAATATTGGTCATATGGCAACATGGCCAATTGCTCCGGATTTCTAGAATGCGGATAAACTGCGATTATGACTATCTTTATTTTTTAATAAAGGTTAGTTATGCATATTATTTCTTGGAACGTTAATGGTATACGTGCAATTGTTAAAAAGAATTTTTTTGAATCCATCAAAAGATTAGATCCCGATGTGCTGTGCTTGCAGGAGACTAAGGCTCAAGATCACGAAGTTGAAAAAGCCCTATCGCATCAGAACACATTTCATAATTATTTTAACTCGGCAGATAGGAAGGGCTATTCGGGTACTGCCTTGATGAGTAAAACCAAGCCCCTCACCGTTGTGGATGATATGAATGTTGACGAACATGATCTGGAGGGCAGGATTCAATGCGCTGAATATCCAGAATTCTTTTTGGTAAACGTTTATGTACCCAACTCTGGACAACAATTAGTTCGATTGGATTACCGAAAGAAATGGGATGCCGATTTCCTGGACTACCTGAAAAACCTTAAGAAAATTAAACCCGTCATTGTTTGTGGGGATCTAAATGTTGCCCATACAGCAATAGATCTAAAGAACGATAAGGCAAACTACAACAAGACTGCAGGCTATACTCAAATTGAAATTGATGGTATGGATAATTTTATAGATTCGGGTTTTGTCGATGCATTTAGAAAACTACACCCCGAAAAAGTGGCATATACCTATTGGAGCTATCGATTCAAGGCTCGGGAACGAAATACAGGTTGGCGTATAGATTACTTTTTAGTGAGTCCGGGATTGGTGGATAAAATTAAATCTGTCAAGATTTATGCGGATGTATTGGGCTCTGATCACTGCCCAATAGGGCTTGAACTTGAACTGTAATAATTCAAGTAACCGTAGGCATAATTCCTAGGGCCGTATCCTACTTTTCACCTAATTGTTTTTCCAAAATATCCAAGTCATGGTCATAGCCTCTTATAATTATTAAATACCCACCATCTTTCAAAGCTGTTAAATGATCGGTAGCTATATTCTTGGAGATACCCAGACCTCTCAAAATCCCGTAAGGCCCGGTTGACAGGGCTCCTAAATATTTTCCTTCCAGATCATTAAGAAATATTGATGTTAAGGGTCCTGTGATGAATATATCGCCAATTTCTGGATTGAAAAAAAAATTGAATTTTTTGCCCACTTTCGCCACCTCGCTCGCGTGGGTTTTAATTGCTATACCATTGCTAATAGAATCCTTGTTCGGGATTGTAAGTAGATTTTTTGTTTTGCCAAGAATAGATAATTCATAATCTGCCGATTCCTTGAATGTAATGTTGACAGCTTCCAATAACAGCAGTGGGTCATAATATATTTTTGAGAAAACATGCTTGATCGCAGGTTTCCCGATCACGGTCTTCATTCTGTGAATATTTTTAAAGCCTTAAGATAATCAACCCAACCTTGAATGTAAATGATTTGGATCATTCAAAGAAAAAATCCCCCCAAGACTGATCTTGGTCATATCAAATAGAAATAAGTTCACATACTTTAGTATTGAAAATAATTATTCATTTAAAACATATAGTCATGTCAACCGAGAGTAGTAATGTTATGTTGGCCTTATTGACAGGAGCTGCAATAGGAGCTGGGTTTGGAATTCTTTATGCACCTGCAAAGGGCACCAAAACCCGAAAAAAAATTAAAGCAAAGGCATTGGAAACCAAGCACGAAATTTCCGATCGTATTTCACATGCCAAAGATGAACTTACAAGGACCGCTAATGAGAAGAAAGTGGAATTTGAACAAAAATTAGATGATACCATTTCTAATATGAGCTACAAAGCGGATGATATTATCGCTACCATGGAGCGCAAATTGGAAGATCTTAAAAAGAAAAACGCCCAACTACAGAAATAGTATCAGATGGCTTTGAAAGAATTAAAGAGGGATCTAACTGAGGCCGATGTCGATGTTAGATCCTATCTTGAAAATAGCGAGGAGTATTTTAAACTCAAAATATTCAAGGCGTTAATGCGGGCAGTTACGGCTTTTACACACGCGATGCTTATTGGCGCCATAGGGCTGCTAGCACTGTTCTTATTGTCGCTGGCGGCTTCATATGCCATAGGTAATGCTATGGATAATACTTACCAAGGATTTGTAGTGGTAGGATTGTTTTATGTAGTGGTCGCATTGTTATGCTTTTTTTTCAGGGATAAGCTTGATAGGCCACTGTTGCGAAAATTCTCAAATTATTATTTTGATTGATGATGAAACACTATAGTTCTTTTACGGAAATTGACCATAGGTTAAAGGTTTTAAGCTTACAAAGACAAATTGATAAGGAAAGTTTAAAGTTGAATCTAAACAGGTTAAGAATAGATTTATATCCTTCTAATTTTATGGTCGGATTCAAGGAAATTATTCAAAAATCCTTGATTTCGTTGATTGTAACCAAGTTATTAAAAAGACACGGTTAATCCTGCATTGTAGCTTAATATATTGCGATGCATGGGATAAAGCCAAAAATTACAAAGAGCTTGTTGTTGAAAATCTCCTTTCCTACACGGGGAATGGAGATTTTTAATGCTCTGAAAAAATGATTAAACGGTAGGCAAGACAACTGTAAAAGTACTACCCTTGTCCAAAACGCTCTCAAAATCAACTTTCCCCCCCATCAATTCAGTATACTGTTTTACAATGTGCAGTCCTAAACCTGTGCCTTGGATATTGGTACTGTTATCGGCCCTAAAAAAGCGCTGGAATAAATTGGCTTGCTCCGCTACCGGGATGCCTATGCCTTGATCAACAACTTTTAAAACTACCTTTTGTTTCAATTTTTTAAGAACTAGGTCTATTTGCTTATGTTCATCAGAGTATTTAATGGCGTTGGAAAGTAAATTGGTAAGAATGTGACTTGTTAATTTTGGGTCTAAGTAAACAGGAATGGGAGCTTCATCGCACTTTATCGTTATTTTCTGACCTTTTTTAACACTCGGATTAATGTTTTCGACTACAGCTTCTGCAATTTGTTTTAGATCAAAGTCTTCTTTTTTGGCACGCACTTTTCCTTCTTCCAATTTGCTCAAAGAGAGGAAATCGTTTAGGATGACCACCAAGTTCTTGACATTGGTCTTAATTTGATCAATATACTTCACCCGTTTCAGTTCTTTTCCAGGTTCATTTTGTTTTCCTATAAGGATCGCAGAGGAAAGTATGGCACTTAATGGGGTTCTGAACTCGTGCGAGGCCATTGAGATGAACCTTGATTTTAATTCATTGAGCTCTTGTTCTCTATGCAGGGCTTTTAGAATTTCTGATTCTACCTTTTTTTGAATGGTAATATTGTTGTATACAAAAAGGGCCTGTCTTTCATCATCATCTCCCAATGGAATAGTATTAACTGTATAGTCATGGGAATTATATTTGACTTCAAAGGATAAATGATCACCTTTTAAGGTTCGGTTAACACTTCTTTTAATAGCTTGTTTTTCACTGTCGGTCAGAAGGTCTACTTGATCAATTGCAATGTCTTTGAATTGCGACCCTTCAATACCAAAATTAGATAGTTCACCACCGTCCAAATAGACAATCTGATATTGGGAGTTTACCACAGCTATGGCACCTTTTGGAAAATTCCTTGCAATGGTAGCGAATAGGAATTCACTTGCCTTGGCTTTATTTTCGGCAATTTTTGTCTCTTTTACCTGATCTTCAAGACTTAGGTTTGACTCTACAAGTTGCTTCACTGTGGCACTTAGTTCTGCCGTACGATTTTCAACTTCCTCCTCCAATTCTATGGCATATTCAGCAAGTTGTTCCCGATTCTCTTTGAGGGTGATTCTTGTATTGTGTTGTTCTATTGCAACTCTTGCCAGATAGGTTAAATCATCGATTATTCCGCGCCGCAAGTGTTTTGGTTTTTTAAGATGTTCGCTATATATGACAAATATGCCAAGTATGTCTTGATCAGAAGAAAGAATGGGGAATGACCAAGAGGATTTCAAATTATGATTTTTGGCAAGGTTTTCTTGATCCTTAGAATTGGATATCTTTGTGGTATTATTAGCTAAAACCTCATTATCAGGATATACTGCCGAGCCAAAGGAACGAACGTCAGGACTAATTTTTAATCCCTCCAAGGAATTAATGATTGAATTGGGTAGATTAGGTGCTGATAAGGTATGTAAAGTACTATTTTCCGGATTGTACAGCAATATTGTGGCAATACAATCACTAATATGCCCTTCTGCCGTTTGCACAATGGTATCACCAATGGTTTCAAGGGGTTGATGTTGTGCGATCATTTCCAAAATAACCCGAATTTGATCTTTTAGAAACTCCTCTCTTTTTCGTTGGGTAATATCATTCTGCACCCCAATGAAATGTGTGAGTATACCTTTGTCATCATGTACTGGTGTTATGGTAAGTTCGTTCCAGAACAAAGTGCCATCCTTTCTATAGTTGCGCAAGACTTCATGGCAGGGACGCCCTTTCTTAATGGCTTTTCGAATAATACCTAGTGGTTTTTGGTCCCGATCTTCTTTCTGTAAAAAACGGCAGTTTCTTCCCATGGCTTCGCTTAGGTCATAACCTGTAATTCTTGTAAAAGCATCATTGCAATAAATAATGGGATTATCAGCTTGTCGTGCATCCGCTATAATAATACCGTTGCCCGCGGCTTCCAAGGCCCTATTACGAATATTTAATACATCCTGAATCGCTTTTGACTCCGTAATATCGCGCAATACTACAATCAATTTGTCGCCTTTGATGGGCATAACCCTACCTTCGAAGTCTATTGTTCGATCTCTTCCTGGTATTGTTGCCGTCATTATTTGAAGGGATTTGGTCTTATGGGCTTTTGACAATACGTTGATCATCCGCTTACTCAGTTCACCCGGGAAAATGTCCCGAACATTTTTCCCAATGATCATTTCCTTGGGAAAAATAAATGACGAAGGATCCGATACCAACACATCTATAATGCCTCCTTCCTTATCATGTATTACAATCGTATCAGGTAGTGCGTTGATAATAGCCCTGTTTTTGGCCTCACTGGCCTCAAGTTCTTGCTGGGCATTTTTTTCTTTGGTTATGTCCCTGGCAATAGTCAATATATTCTCTCCCCCAAAGGGTACAAAGCGTGTTTCATAATCTGTTTTTATTCCATTTACGGGAAATGTGATTTGCTCAAGGGCCATTTTTTTTGTGCGATGTACTTCTGAAAGTGCCCTAAGGATTTTAACGCTGGCTTTAGCTGGAAGAATTTCTTTTACGTTTTTGCCGCGGAGGTCTTCAATAGGGGCAACTAAGGAAGAAGGTTTCGAAGTGTTTACTTGTACGATATTTCCTTTTTTATCATGTACGATGATAAGGTCGGGCATTGCTGCTAAAATAGCCCTGTTTTTGGCTTCGATATCCCTTAACTCCTTTTCAATTCTTTTTCTTTCAGTTATATCCCGTATAATCGTCAATAAACTGTGATTATTAAGACAAACCGTCCGCGCTTCGTAATCCACAATTCCATTTTCATTATTAATAACGTATTCCCGAATTTGGATCTGGTTGGTCTTAATTGCTTCCTTATGCGCTTTCAATATAGTTTTGGCCATTTCAGAAGGGACTAATTCCTTGATGTTTTTACCAATGACATGCTCTTTGGGAATGTGAAGTGCAATTTCATCTGGCACATAAAACTCAATGACATCACCCGCATAATTTTGTATCACCAGCATATCTGGCATGGCCTCCAAAAGTGCTTTATTCTTTGCTTCTTTTGCTCGTAACTCTTGTTTCATCAATTTCAGCTCAGAAGCATTCCCAACAAAAGCAATGGTTATTGTTTTGCCTTTTACCGTAGTTGGGTTTAAACTAACTTTTACTGGAAATTTTGTCCCATTCTTTTTTAATCCCCAAAGGTCCAATTTTTCCCCCATGGTCCTTTTTTTAGGGCTACTGGTATATTCTTTCCTATGGTCAATATGTTGTTTTCTGAATTTTTCAGGGATTAGATTTTCTAGTTTTTCATTGACAAGTTCTCCGCTTTCATAGCCGAATAATTCTTCTGCTGCAGGATTTACACTTAAAAGAAGGCCCTTGTTATCCACAACCAAAATGCCCTCAACGGAGGATTCAAAAATACTTTGAAAGAGATCTTTTTCTTTGAGTTCAACTGCCATACTTTGTGCACTGGTATAATTGATACTATGGATATATCGACAAATAAAATCACAGACCAATAAGATTAACACCCATCAGTACTGTTTCATATTTATACTACTATTTCAGGATGCTTGGAAAATCAGGTAAATTGTTGATTCATTAACTACTAAAAATAACATGTTTCGGATTATTTTATTATGACAAAAATCATGTCCATGGTATTAGCCTTATTATGATATCCATCATAAATTTTGAGGGTCTAAACCCGTAGCTTTGAATTAAATATAATAAAATGAATACAGGACTGGCTCTTTCGGGTGGTGGAGTTCGCGGAGTGGCCCATATCGGGGCAATAAAAGCACTTGAGGAACACGGTATTTTTACTACCCATATTGCTGGAACCAGCGCAGGTGCCATTGTGGGGGCTTTATATGCCAATGGGAATACCTGGCAAGAAATCCTTGATTTTTTTAAAACCGTACAAATTTTCAAAATAGATAATTTTGCAAGGAAAAAGCCAGGGTTTATAAATACCGAAAAACTCTATGACAGCTTTAAGAGTATATTGATCAAGGATGATTTCAGTGTTTTGAAAAAATCCCTGCATATTACAGCAACGAATATTTTGGATGGTAGTTTAAAGATCTTCACTGAAGGCGAATTGATAAAACCAATTTTAGCTTCTGCAGCTTTTCCAGGGATATTCACACCAATACAAATAGGGGAGGAGTATTTTATCGATGGGGGAACTTTAAATAATTTCCCGGTGGATTTGATTGTGCCACAGTGTAAAAATATCATTGGTGTTTATGTGAATCCTTTTGAAAAGTTGAATATAAAAGATTTGAAACACTCTTATGATGTAATGGAACGGGCGTTTAGAATAAAGACTGCCCACGATTCCATTGAAAAATTCAAGGATTGTGATATTGTTATTTGTCCTAAAGAGCTTAAGAAAGTGGGCACGTTCTATATGAAGGATATTGATGCGGCATTCGATTTAGGCTATAAAGCCGCTATTGATGAAATTAGTAAGGTCAATTTCTCCTTACTACTCGATAGTTAAATCTTAGAGGTTTTAAAAAGAGCATAACGCAATACTATTGTAGTTTAATCAATGAAATGCCCCCAATCCCAATCCTACTACAATACATGGACGCTTTAAGATCAGGAAAGTGGGCATCCTTAAAAAGTGAGACCTAAGCAATCTCAACAATTTTAGCTTTTTGTTTTTTTTCAACTTCCTTTTTGTTCAGTTTAAAACTAAGAATGCCGTCATTGTACTTAGCTTTGACTTCTTCATCCTTAATGTTTTCTGGTAGTTGTAATGACCTTTCAAAGGAATTGTAACTAAACTCCCTTCGGGTATAGTTATCTTCTTTTTCTTCCTCAGAAGTTGATTTTTCTGCGGAGATATTAAGGAATCCATCTTCAATGGTAATTTTAAAATCTTTTTTGGCAAACCCAGGTGCAGCCAATTCAATTTCAAAATTCGCATCGTTTTCCTTAATATTTAAGGCAGGTTCCCCTTTTCTGCCAGTCCAAAAACTATCATTCAATAATCCTTGGTTCCAAAATCGGTTATCGAAGAAATCCTCCATATCAAAGAAATCAGAGGTAACAAGATTACCGAATGGCCTTCTTTTTCTAAATTTCACTAGTGACATAATATATTTTTTAGGTTAAACATTCATTTGGGAGCTAAATTAAAGGGTAGCATTCCCTTTTGAAATGATCTAGGTCAGTTAGCACTATTTAAAGATGGCTTCATTTTAGGAAAACGATTTTTTCCAAGACTGATATTTATCATTTTTATCGACTGATTTTGACCTTAGATTTAGCTAACTAAAACGGATTGGTAAAATCATAAAAATCAAATATCATGTTAGTTAAACAATTATATAGGCATAAAGAAGAGAACGATTTTGAACAGTTCTACAATAAGATATCCTCCTTGGTTCCCGATTTAAAAAAGTTCGCAACCAGAAGTCTTTTGGCGGCTGAATGTCAAGGTGCAATTGACAGGGGTTTTTATAGCGCTGAAGGTATTTTGGATGAGATTTATCTTGACGTATTTAAGGATTTCACCGATATCTTGGATGAAGAAAAACTAAAGATCATTTTATTCTCGAAAGCCGTTCAAAAAATCGAGGAAAAAAAGATAATTGAACAGGAAACCCCTGATTATCTGCCCACCGAGGAAATGTTGCGTCAGGAGCTTGATAGGTTGGACGAAAAGTTTACTACACAGGCTGATGGCGATTTGATCCTAAATACCGAATTGGACGATATTTCCTATAAACAACCAAGGCAAAGACCTTCTAATGTAATATTGGATAGAACCTTGGAACAACAATTGATCAAGAAGCTGGATATGAGCGATTCGCTTTTGCCTTCTTTGGAACGGAGAACCATATTTGGGGCATTGTATAATTTCATTCCTACAAGAAGTAAATCTGTTTTGGGACTTTATGCTTTTGGGAATCGAAATGTCCAGGATATTTCAGAAATATTGGAAGTTCCCGAAGAGGTAGTTGATAGGATTATGGATAAACTAAAGGAAAGGTTTAGGCTCCTTAAATAAATAATATCAAAAGCCAAAAAACGGTAAACTTTTGGGTTTTTAATATAATTATGGGAAGATTATTTCATTTGTCCTGATAGCATTCTCAATATCTATCAAATATCTAGTCTTACCCATCTTAAAAATAATCGTTGCTCCTCTAAGGCCTCCAATGGGATTTTTCAGTTCGCGAAGTAATTCCACCGTAAATTTAGTGCCTTCTAGGCCTTTTTTCATTTGATAGACAGTAGCAGCGGTAATATCGGGTTTCATTGTTATATATTGGTAATTTTCATTTTGACCACTTCCACGGCCAAGTTCAAAAGCATCCCCTGATGCTATTATTGAACCACTGCTCGCCGTATAGGTATCTACTTTTTTGAACTGTGCGTTGCCGCCTACTGTAAAAAGTAAGACTAGGAATAGGATTGTTCTTCTCATAACTAGGTGAATATTGATAGTTATAGCACTTTAAACGTATTTTTTATTGAATTATCATTTCGATATTATAATTTCTGCAAGAAAATGAAGAATATGTATAGGTTTTCCTAGGAATTCTTATCGAAAGTAAGAAACAGACCTCAAGACTGTAGTGGTTTTTTGAATAGCAACATGGCTTTAAAAATCTTAGCACTAAGAAGAAGAGGCAATAATCTATGTCGTTTAGAATTGCTAAAACTATTGTGTCTATTCCGTCGTGGAATGACAATAGGCCCAACTTATTAAATCTAGGCAAACAGTTCTTTGCCAGCAATCGGCCTATTTACTGTTCTCTTTAATCTAAAAACATACTGGAGAGGCTGACCTCGTCGATGTTTACATTCGGCATTCACTCCTTAATTGTTGAAGGCCTTATTACGGCTATACATTCTTATGACCCGGAATCTTAAGAAAGAAAGTCAATACCATCGCTATTAAACAAGCGGCGGCTGCTGACATGAAAGGAATAAGCCAAAAATCAATTCCAGATGCGCTTCCCATGTCTTTTACAACTCCAGCTAATAAAGGTCCTAATATTCCTGCAAAACCATAGGAAAGGAAAACCCATCCATAATTTTCACCAATATTCTTCTTTCCAAAGTAAACGGCTGTAGCTGCAGGAAAAAGGGCAAATGTTCCTCCATAATTTAATCCAATTATTCCTGCACTAATCATTAATCCTATAGCAGATTGTCCCAACCAGAAAAAACCAGTCATCATGATTGCTTGCGATAAAAACATGATTCTAAGGGTCAATTTCCTGCCCAAAGCATCTGAGATGCGACCATATAAGATTCGGCCAAGACCATTTAGTATGGCATATATTGCCATAGCGGTACCAGCAATAGCAGAGGCTTTAACAGCATTTATATCTGAAAGTGCATCGATACCAAACAGTTTAATACAGTAAATTACCATGAGTCCTGCAAAAGATGACAGGAAGAACATGCTAAACAAGAGTCTAAACTGTGGCGTTCTCAACATTTCTTTTCCTCGTAAGTCAATGGATTCGAAACTTGGGTCAACAGCATCAGTTTTAGGGTTCCAACCTTCTGGGACATAACCTTCTGGTGGTGATTTCATAACTGTAGCGCCAAGAACAATAAGCACAATTAGTATAATTCCATATAAAACGAAGGTGCTTTCCAATCCAGGTAAATTAAAAATCGAAAAATTTTGTAAAAGTCCACCAAACCAAGCGCCTGCCGCTTTGATCCAAAACATGGCACCAAATCCAAAGCCTGCAACAGCCAAACCAGATACCAAACCAACCTTATCTGGATACCAAGCAATTCCTATTTT
>CAZHJO010000008.1:0-25144 GCA_964532755.1 uncultured Maribacter sp.
TTTTATACGACATGGCGAGGTAGCTCAGCTGGTTAGAGCGTCGGATTCATAACCCTGAGGTTGACATAGTGAAAAATAGCATTTGGCGTGGTAGCTCAGCTGGTTAGAGCGTTGGATTCATAACCCAGAGGCCGGGGGTTCAAGTCCCCCTCACGCTACTTTTTAATGACAAAAAACCCAAGACGAAAATCTTGGGTTTTTTTGTTAGGTAAAACATAGGTAAAACATTTTGGGTTTTTAGCCTTTCTCCAAACCGTATCCTTTGGATATCTAAATTTTAGCTTTTAATACATTGGAAAAGCATAGTGTGCGGTAATCTCTACTCTTTCCAAAAGGTGCGATTTGTAAAGAGTCCATCCTTTATTTGAACTTTAAAGTACCGGACTAAGGCTTTTCATAGGGCACATTGTTAGCCCAAGCTATTTTTTTTCGGCTTCTTTTCTTTCTTCCGCTTCAATTAATGGTTTGTGCCATTCCCAAAGTTCCTCCATAGTTTTAAAATCCTGTGGAATTGGATTATTATTTCTAAATGCTTCTTTTGGTGTTCGAGGTAAATTATGACTAAAATAACTCTCAAAAGTTCTTCTCGGGTTATATGCTAAAGACGAACCAAAATAATTGTCTGTAATATCATAGTGATGAGTATGAATAAATCCACTCCATTTTTCTCTTAATTCATCTTCGGGCAACACGTTTATTATTTCAAATTGTTCCATTGCTCGGTCATCTGGTGTTCCCCATGCTTCATTTAATAATCTGACTGCTTCCACATCAGAGTCTGGCGCGCCGTAACCGAAAATTGTTACTCTTTTTGTTGTGTAATCTTTGCCTAAATAGTATTTAATTCTTTCCCATTCGATGTTTATGAACTCGTCTGAAGTGTAATTCTTCTGTTCTACAGGATAAAGTAGTTTTGTTGGCTTAAAAACTCCTCCTTCTCTTCGAGCTTGCATTCCGATTGGACCTCTTGCCTTATCTTCCGAACTATAGCCAATCGCTACATTTCCGTGAAGAAAACATAAGTTTGGTAAATTGTTTGTATATTCTTTATTACGATTCCACGCTTGGAATAAAAATGGGTCCCAATTGAATGTTGCTATTAAGTCTTTGTTTCTTAATGATAAAACCAAATAGTCATAAATAGTCGGTTCATCTGGAAGTTCCATATTTCTAAAATATCGATTTATTCGTATTTCAATTTCCTTAATTATTTTGGAATTTGAATCGTTAAAGTGAAGATTGCTATAAAGAATTTCAAAATTTTTATTGTAAAGATTTTCAGGTATATGCTGAATTAAATCAGTTAGCCCGACAACTTCTGTTAGATTGTACATAGAAGGAAGTCTTTTTCCGCTTTTTTCCGGATTTCGGATTGTTGATGCTATACTTGCTCCTGCACCTAAAATCACAACGTGTCCACCACCATAAACTTGGTTAATGCCTTCTTCTATTGTCATTCCTGTCATAAATGATTGGTTTAAACGGTTGGGCTAAGAGTAGTGCCAAGGCAAGAAAATTTTTCGTTTCCATCTGCACACCCAGCTAAAGCTTATTGTTTTGCTTTATTTTTGATTGTCCAAAGCTAAATCCATAAGATTTAGCGACTTTATAACTATACACAGACCTTTCGATTTTGCCCTAAAGTCCCCATTATATTTAGGCTTCGTTGTATACAGTTAGTTTTTCAGCATTACAGCTTTTCCACATACGATTCCCAATATTCAATCAAGTGATATGTTTTTTTTAAATCCTTAATATCATATTCGGAGTTTATGTAATTATTAACCTCAATATTTTTAAATCCATCTCCTTGGCATAGTATCTGACTTATATTTTCATAAATGTTTTCATCTCCAACACTAAATCCTGGCAGGCATATTGAAATCCTATAGTTATCAGACTTGGTCGATAAGTCGAAAACAACGAGAATCGACCTTAATTCCCGAGGCTTAGTTATTATATTCACACCTAGAATATTGTCAGGAAATTTATAGTTTATCCAAAAAGGGTTTTTGATAATTTCTTTTTCAGGAAATTTTATCTGTTCTCTAATTATTGCTGAGTTCTTATTAAATAAGAAAAGATGGCCTAATTTTTCGTAAGCAATTAGATATGCGATTTTAAGAAGTGAAATACTTGCTAATCTTTCATCGATATTCTTTGGCTTGTCAAAGTTAAAGGTCAATTTTTTCCGCCAACCTACTTCACGAGTATCATTTTCAAATAACGCAGATTTGTATTCGAGTTCTTCACTATCAAAGAACTTTTTCTCTATATCTGGGTTATTATTCTTACTATTAATGTTAACTACAAATTTTCCCTCACTATCGATATTGATTTTTGCGTTTACGCCTTTGCCGTCAGTTGAGTCATTGTAAAGTCTTGTTTTAATCTCCGAATTAGGTTTGAACTGAAGTATGTCAATTTCTTTTAATGCATTAAGAATTTGATTATCTAATTTATGACCTGCGCCAGAGTTACATTTTTTGCAAGTCAAAATTCTACTTTTTCCTCCCAATGATTCTGGCGGATTATGTTCAAGAGTTAATGGATTTATCTTGTCGTATAAAGCAGGCTTTTCAAAATAGTCTAAACATATTGGGCAATAACAACCGAATCCTTTGTCGAATTTGTCCTTTAAATTTGAATGCTCCTTGATAAACCAAAAATTATCAGCGTAGATTTTAAATAAGATTTCTCTTCTTTCTCTGTTATTCATTCAAATTGAAGAAGTTTCTATAATTGCAACAAGAATGGGATAGTATCATTGATGCTATCCTACTTATAACACTAAGTTAAAAATTAATAAATAAGTGTATTGATAGAATCCTATATTTCAACTTCAAAGTACTGGACTAAGGTTTTTCATAGGACAAGTTGTTACCACCAGGCTATTATCTTTTGTATTCATCCCTCAATCCAATAAAATTAATCGGTAGAACAGGGTTTGGTATTTCTTTCTTTTTCTCTTCTAAATTTATACCTAAAGATAAATAAATCATACCTGCTCTAATGAGCTTAATTAAGTTTAATGATTTTTGTTCAAATTGGTTTCGCTCAATCACATAAGTTAGTCCGTTGTCGAAAAGTCCACTTTCTCCAAACTCTACAATCTTAAATGATTTATGTTCAATAAAATTTCTAATCTGGGCTAATTCCTTTGCTTCAGGTTCTATAGGAGAAGAAAATTCTACATCTTTTTCATATAAATCTTTACTTAGCCAATACAAACCTCTAAAAGGCCAATTTTGAGTTTGACTTATTTTAGGATTTAATATTAATGACTTTGTTTCTTTGTCGTGAATATTCCAAATACTCCTAAAAGAAACTCTGTCCGGTTTGAAGTCAAGACTAAGATAATCATTCAATAAATAGCCTATTTTATCCAAAATCGAATAGCATAATCTAAAAGCAGTTTTAATTTTTTCAGTACTATAGGAGTAAGTTGCATAATCTAAAGTGTCTAGTTGTAGATTGTCTGTATCTGAATAATGTAATTCTTTTTGAGTTAAACCTTCAAATAGCATATGTCTTGCTGAAACGAACTCTTGTTTAATTTGATTGAATATAGTTTGATAAATTGGCGGTTTGTCAAACTTTAAAGTCATAGTTGGTAGCAGAAGACAGTCGTGACCAGCAATATTATCAATTACAATGTCATTAAGAGGGTTTAAAAAAAGATGATTTTCTAAACACCACTTTCTGTATTCTTTTTCAGCTTTGCTGTTTCCAATTGGAAATTCTTTTAGGTCTTGAATATTAACTAGTTCCTCTTTGTCTAAAATAGATTCTAATAGGTTAATTATATCTCTGAATCCTGTTTTTGCTTCTTCATATATATTGGAAGAAACTGCTATTTTCAAATACTTATGTGCAAACTTGAAAAACAATATTTGATGTCCATCATCATATAGTACTTTGGAGTAGTGAAAAAGTCCAAATCCTATATTTCCAACAGCCATTGGGAAAGACGAATCAATAGTTAATACTTTTTGCCAATATAATTGAGCTTCTGAAAACCTACCTAAATGACTAAAGAGATTCCCAAGATTAGTAAGAATTTCACATTTTTTTTGACTGTTTGCGCTTTTTTCAGAATAGGAAAGTGCCAATCTAAGATTAATCGCTTGTTGTTCAAGTTCCTTTAGGTTGAAACTCCAAAATTCATTAGAATTTATAACGCTCGTTAATTGCTGATAGTAAGACCAACCATTAGCCACATTATAGTGAAAAATCATTTTGTCATCATTCGAAAATTCTTTAAAATTTTGTTTTTCAGAGAAGTCTAATCCAATTTTTATGGTTTCAATATTTTGTGATTCTCTTCCAGTTTCGAATAATATCGCAAGTATATTTACAACCTCTGTAGGTTGAAATTCATTTAAATCCTCAAGGTTTAATATGTCTTCTAAAGTTAAATTCACTAAAATTTTTCAGCTTGGTTGTAACGGTTCGGCTATAGCAAGTAGATTGTTGTGTGTAGTTATTTTATTTTTCTATAAGTAATTCGTCTTTCTTTAACTTCCTTCAAATTATGAAACCCTAAATAATAAACCGACGTAAAACTTGTACTCGTGAATTTCTCTTCCAGGGCTTTCATTATATGCTCGTCTGTATTTAAAAATTGATTTTGGTCGCCCCAAATAACTAGTATTTCAGAATTCCCAAGGTTTTTGTCATCGTATATTTTTTGCGCACTTTCTTTTATGTCCTCTTCAAAAATCACAACATAATCGAAACCGTAATCTATATAAATGTTATTGCTACCAAAGTAGTTTGATTGATGATGACTTGGAACAGGCAAAAGATTATAGCTTTCAGCAATATCTTTAAAGTCCGTTCGACTAAGGTTGAAATTTAGAAATTCGTTTTTAGATGTCAATTGTCCAATATTTTTTTCGATGCTATTGGCAATTTCTTTAGACATTCTTTTATATAATTTTTCTTTTCCTTTTGGAATTTCATCGCTATCCCAAGGCGTACATATTTGAATATTAATTTTAATTGGCGGTTTGTAAATATCGCTTATGAAAGCAGATAATTTTTCGCAAATATTTTTAGCTTGATTAAATCTTGAAAGATAATCTCGAATAACAAATTGAGTTACTTGAACACCAATTAATCTTCCGTCTGTATTTACATATAAATCTGGATTTTTATGTCCATCGTCTTCGTTTTGAGAAAAGTGTATTACTTTCTTTTTTTCAACTTGTCTCAAGTAATTAATGAATAAATGACCTATTATGTATTCAACTTGTTTTGTGTCTTTTTCGTCAAACCATTTTGGCCTATTGTGTGCTGGTCCATTTAGAGAATAGGGTAATTTGAATTGCCCTATTAACTGATTTTTCCCTTGGTTTAGTTTGTGGTTGAGTTTAAGCATTAAGTTTGTTCATAATTACACACAACTTGTGAAAGTAGGTATGGTTTATTTAGATTTTGATTCAGATACCTGATTTCGCAAGGCCTTTAAAAAGTAATTCATTTTATGAGGCTTATGTTCAATATCATTTCTAATTGAGATGCGGTGCAAAATCCTTTTTATGGTTTGAATATTCTTTCTGTCGGCCACATAAGTAAGTAATCCAGCCGATTCTAAATCCATTGCAGTTATTCCAGAGATTGTTTCGATTTCTCTAAAAATTGACTCTACGTCCGAATTATTACCTAGCATCTTTTTATTATTATTTTTTGGATTTAGACTATCTGTACTTAACTACTTTGAAACAATTTGAACATATCAAATCCCCCGTATGCATCCCAAGCATATATTCCCTAAGCCAATCATATTTATGATTACACTCCTTACCACTATCTATAAATTTCTTCCTTTTTTCTTCGGCTTCTGTTGCCTGAATATTTCCCATCGTTTAATTTAGATTTTAATATTTTTCGGTAAAAGGTTGATTTTTATAATCAATACTGGTGTGTTCATCCAAAGTTTGTTCTATAAAGGGATAGATATCAAACATATCTTCTTCACATTCTAAATCGCTATTTAAATCAATAAACCGCGCTTTCTCTTTACTAGTATCATTTAAAAAACACCAATATCTGATGGCGTAAATTAATCCATCAGTTGATTTTAACAACCAATTTGCAATAGAAACTTTCTTGTATTCCGAGCCCTTTCCACAATCTAAAATAGAATCAAGGGAACTATAGTTATTAGCTTCTAGTCCAGTTGAGCGAAATATTACCCATCCATACTTTCCTAAAGCGGTGTCTCTTTTTAAATCCTTGTCGGGGTCATGATAGTTTTTCCCGTCTAATTCTAATCCAATCTTCAAATATGGATTGGCGAAATCTATAAAGAAATTAAACAACGGCAACTGAGGGTATAATGGTATTCTTCCATAAGTCCGTATAGATTGCCATGTTTCTCTTTCAATTGGTGAAAAATATTTACTCCAATCAAACGAATATGGTTCAGCCCATTTAGATTTATCCGCCTTAGATGTTTCCATAATATCATGGATATTTTCTAAATAAAGTTGACGAATAAGCCCCCATTTATCTGTTATTTCATTTGTTTGGGAAAAAAGGCTGCTGAGATATTTATTTCTTAAAAAACTCTCGGTATCCATATTCTCAACTGCGTGTTTCCAACTTGTCATCGTTTAATTAGACTTTAGTTTGTTCAGCTAAAATTCGTGTTCAATATCGTCTCCGTTTTCACACATAAGAGACCAGATTGATCCAATCATTTTTTTATCTATATCCGTTGGTGTTTGGCCCCAAGTAACTGTAAGTTGCCCTTTGTGATCGTGCAAAGCAGTAATTTTATCATTCCCATCAAAGTATTGGCTTAAATCATGAATCTGAGCGACTTTCCTTAGCCTTTCAATTCTGAATGGTTCTTCATCTGACCTATTTGCTGTTAGTAATATTTCCATTATTTTGATTTTAAATTAATCCTCTATTTAAACTTTATTTCTCAATTAGTCTTTCTCCTCTTGCTCCGACAAGGTATTTATTCCTTCAAATTCACCTAACAAATTTCTAAGTTTCTGCATTGATTACTTTAATCTTGGAGATATCTGACTAGAGTTTGAGTAAATCTTTGCTCATCATCACTAATAGTATTTACTATCATTGAACCATATGGTTGCCACCCTTCTGAAATACGTTCGTTAAACGCGTCAACCACATTATCTATATTGTCAAGAGAAACTACATTGTATTCACTTATTTTCATAACCGTACTTTATTATTTTTTTCATTAAACATCAATTATTTAGATTTATTTCTATAATATTCTTCGATTTCTACATCGGACATTTTATGTGTATTCCACCAACCGTTAGAAACCATTTCCGTTACTTCATGACCACAGTATGGGCAATTAATCGGTTCTTTTTCTTTAGTGCCCGGCATCGCTAGATTATATTCTGTAACTTTAAAAGGCTTGTTGCATTCTGGACACTCCATCGGTATATGATTTTAATTGTTTAATTAGTTAAGTTTTCGTCATACGATTTTAAAAGTAAACACCAAGTGTTTCTTTATCCTAGTACATAAATAAGCTGTCTTAAAGTGAAGAAAATGGAGATTATAAATGTAGGAAAATATTATAATACGTTGAAATTAATCAACTGAATATTACAGTTTTTGAATAGTAGAAAGATAGCCAGGTTTTTTTAAACTCTTTACATTACACCTAACTAGAGTGACAGCAGAATTGTAAATGAGCTACCTGAAATGTGCTTTGATTCAGTATTACTCTTTACAAAATCCGCTTTTTGCAAAGAGATTTTACAACCTACAATCAAGTAAAAAATTATCATTATCACATCATACTATGATTTTCGGCCCAGACTACTCATTTTAGCATATACTTTACCCTATAATCTCATTAAAGTGTGTTTTTGTTGTAAATATTGAATTTTTGGCCTATTTTTACATCAAAATCACAGTATAGTGTCAAAAAAAAGTATAGGAGATAGTATCAAAGCCCGTAGAAAATCGCTTAGGGTAACACAACTACAATTGGCCGAACTTGCCGATATAAGTGTGAACACACTCTATAAAATCGAACGTGGCCAAGCGAACCCGACCCTTGAGATCTTGGATGTTATCGCGGATGTCTTGGGGATGGAAGTACGCCTAGACGTAAAGAAATTATCCATTGAATAGCTATGAGACAGGCCAAGATATTTTTTAAGGAAGAGGAAGCGGGCTTACTCACCCAGCACGACGATGGAAGCTTTACCTACCGTTACCGTGACCAATGGATTTCTAATCCGGAAAAACCACCCATAAGCCTAACATTGCCTAAAACCGATCAGGAGTACTGTTCGGAACATCTTTTCCCGTTTTTTTTCAATATGCTTCCGGAAGGGACGAACAAACAGGTCGTATGCCGACATATGCGAATCGACAAAGACGACCATTTTGGCCTATTGCTTACCACGGCACGCCATGATACCATAGGTGCCGTAACCGTAAAGAAAATTGAGCGACCGATATGAACCTACCTAAAATAGAATATTGTCCCGGCACCTTGGCGGAAGGTTACGAAACCTATAGCACGACCTGTTTTAGAAGGGTGTTCGATGGAAGAAAAGTAGATCATGTATTGCCTTATGATTCCCCGGCCAGTAACGAAGCTACGGACGAGCTCTTCGAAGAGAACCGGAAAAGGATTTCCATTTCCGGGGTGCAGGAAAAATTTTCCGTTCTTTTGGAGAAAAACAAACTTCGGCTTATCGACGAAGGGGAGCGGGGCACCTTTATACTGAAACCGATTCCCAGTGCGGGCAAAAATCCGGACCAGATGCCCGCCAATGAACACTTGACCATGCAAATCGCAAGGCAGGTATTTGACATCGAGACCGCTGAAAATGCGCTTATCTTTTTTAAGGATGGCACCCCTGCCTATATTACCAAGCGATTTGATGTAAAGAAGGATGGGGGGAAACTTGCCAAAGAGGATTTTGCCTCGTTGGCGGGAAGGACTCCCCAGACGCATGGGGAACACTATAAATATTCGGGCAATTATCTTGAATTGTTCGAACTCATGAAAAAATTCCTGCCTGCCTATCAATTGGAGGCTCCAAAACTTTTCCGGTTGTTGGTCTTCAACTATCTTTTTTCTAATGGAGATGCCCATTTCAAAAATTTCTCATTACTGGAAACGGAATTCGGGGATTTTAGGCTGAGCCCCGCCTATGACCTGCTCAATACACGAATGCATATCGAGGATTCCGATTTTGCTTTGGATGACGGCCTTTTACCGAAGAACTTGTCCAAGGGTAAGATCATGCAGCAATTCGTTATGCTAGCTCAACATGCAGGACTTAACCAAGGCCAACGCGACGGGATTTTGGTAAAATTACTGTCCGATCCCGAAAAGGTCGACAAATTGATAGACGCATCGTATCTAAGCGAAAAGGCCAAACGAAATTATTCGCAGTCGTATAGAACTAGGCTCAAAAAGCTAAAAAGAAAATGAGGTGGGCCAGCTCCAAGGAACAAACCTACCGTTTAAAATAAACACAATGAACAAGATGTATACCATATTCGTCCACTTTCCATGTGCGGAAGATTATATGGACAAGGCCGTGCAGTTCGAAATTCAAATGCCCTTTGTTCCAAGAATCGGGGATCATATTTTCATAGACCCCCAAGATTACAAGCATTTGGAAGAAAAAGTTGAACAAAACGAGGCCTTACGAAAAAGATACAAGAGGTGGATTTATGGAGGGCAACGGTGTTCTTTTGACGATGCTTCCATTGTAACGGCCGTAGTTTGGAACAATAACAATGAAACTATTCATATTGAATTGGGGGAAGCGGTAGATGAGGAAAGGGATTAAACAACCAATGTACATTATATATTTTAGGATTCACACCGAAATCGAATTGACCCTGCCCGATTCCAAATTCACGAACGCCCCGTGCTTTTGAATTTGTTTGTGATATAGCAAGCGAAACAGGCAATCGGAAGCGTGGGCGACCAACACGTCGTTTATAAATAGGGATTGTTCGTTCAGCTTATCGGAATAGGCGCATCCCGCACCCTGTAAATTGGGCGTATCATGTGCGTCCAAATCGGGGAAGAAATCGATGATGTTTTTCAATTTATCCACCATTTCAAAATCTTCCCGTTCCATGTTTCGTTCCTCATCGAACAATGTTCCCAAAACAAATTGACCTGTATTTCTACTGTTTCCCATGTCCAACCAATAGAACATGGTATCGTATTCTGCACCTTTATGAGGGTACTGAAATGAATTTGCCAGTTGCAGGCGAAAGTTGGCATTGTCAACACAAGTGATTATGATATTTGCCCGAATATCCTTGCCACTTGACAATGCATCCATAGGAATACCTTGCCATTGCAGACCAAAGGCCATATTGACCTTGTTGACCGCATTTACGACTTTGTATTCCCCTACATCATATAAAGTGTACAATTGTCGCCCCACATTATTGGCTTCCACTCTATCGGAATCGTAGGCGATCACATGAATCCCTGGGTGTCCAGTTTGCCGTAGGGCGTAATCTATCCGTGCCAATCTTGCAAGCATCAATGAACCTGTCCCCCCTACTCCGATCAATGCTATCGTAATGGGATGTGTTGGGTTATAAAAATAGTTGGGGGCAAAGTGTATTCTAGTTTTCATAAAGTTGGTTTATGGTCATTTTGTTCACTATCAATAATCCATCATCGAATGACGGTTTCTCGAAATTCTGTTTCATAACGTTTACAATATTGCCATCGACCAAACTATTATGGTGCGTTTCGGTAAAAACCGAGCGGAAAAATTGTTGTTCCACAAACCCCATAATGTCCTCGTAATATTCAAAGCCGTCATAATCCATCGAAGCATTGCCCATACAAACATTGCCTTGCTTACCTATATTCAATAAAGGGGCATGGTATAAAGTTGTGTGGTCCGATAGGGTGTCTTTCCGTTTTACGGCAAATACCTTCAGCGAGTTTCCCTCTAATTTGAAAATCAGTTTAGGCAGGGGATATTTTCCTGATGGGATGCCCGTCTTTGCATCAAAATAGAGCATCCGTTGTCTGGGATGGGCATACCATATCAATTGGAAACTGCCTTTAAAGTCAAAGTGTATCAAGTTTTTTGGAAGCATTCCCTTAAATCGGAATTTTATCAAATCGCCTTCCAAACAGGAGAAAATGTTTCGGGCGGTGTCCTTAGTCAGGGGCATTCCTGCGGTCAACTTTGTTCCTGCCACTTCGTGATACGAAAAATAGTGGTCGTTGCGATAGTAGTTATCTTCCTTGGCATACCCGACAATGGCAAACTTGGGCAGGTAATGGTCGGTTGCCTGTAATACTGCTATTTGTTCCATGTGTTAGAGTTCGTTTAAAAGTTCGTTCAGATTGCTGATAAATTCTTCCAATCGGTTCAATCTATGGAGAATCCCTTCATCAAAAGGTTCGATATTGCCATCTTCGGCAATGGTATGTTGATAGGCGGATATGATATCGTAGTCGTTGGAGCAATCGTTCAGCATTTGGATGTACCCATTGGCAAATGCGCTATCGGTACGATCGACCACAAGAAACGATTCCCAATGCTCGAACATACAATCATACCCGTCCCTAACACTCAACTGAAAAGGAACTTGAAAATCAATGGTTTCTGCCTTTAACAATAGTTCTTTGATTTGCTTGTAAATAGGCTTTCGGGGTCGGTATTTGTCCAATAAAGCTTTCCAATCCCTGATTTCGTAATCTTCCAAAAAGGTCTTGTACCGTGCATAGAATGTTATGGAATGGTTCTTCATGACATTCTTGTTATCCTTATAGTACGCTGCATCCTCGAAGAGAAATTCCCATAGCCAGTCGATCCTCGATTCATATTTAGGAAAAAGGCCAGCATAGGGTAGGTTCTTGATAAAGGATAGCAGGATGTGATAAAGTTTTCGGTTTCGATGTTTTAGCTCGATTACGGGGCGAATCGGAATCAAAAACACCGTACTGCGGTTGCCGATGAACCGTTTCAGTATCAGCCGTAAATGTGTATCGCACTCTAAAACTTCGATATGGTCGATATTGCCCTTTACCCTCAGCCTATTCGCACAACGAAGTATCAAATCGTCCACACTATCGGAAACCGAGAATTGCCAATTGTCGATATTGCCCGCAAAATTTCGGGTTACGTTTACCATTAATCGGGCAAGTGCCTTCATGTCCACTTTGTATTCCTCACTTAATAAAGGTTGGGAAAGAACGGGCGATATATTTATGTCAGAAAGGGAAAGACCTTTGGCTGCAGTACTTTGGGTCTTTGCGTTCCCCTCTGATAATACTTTTGTTGTACTGCCCGAAACAATCGGTCGTGGAACGGTGCGAGTACTTTGGATGGGTTCGATCTGTATTTCGGTGTGCATTGTCCGTGTCTTAAAAATTCATCTACGTTCATCGAATTATCCCTTTGTTCCCGCCAAGGTCTTGAAGTGGATTTCATGGTAGCCGTTTACGATACCCTTGTCCATGATATTGGCGTTGGTCAGTTCGGCATATAATTGCGCATAATGTTCCATGACCTGTTGATGGGTCAGGTTGTAGTCGATGTCGTCCAATTCAATGGAGTTGTGGTTCCCATCTTGGAATACGTATTTTCGTGTGATAGTCGCTACTTCCATTAGTTGAAAAGTTGAGGGGTATCGTATGCTTTCATATCTTCAATGACCTTTTTGGCTTCCTTGTGTTCAGGGTCTATCTTCAAAATCGTGTTGGCAAGGTCGGTCGCCTTTTTGTGGTCTTGCATGGGATTAAAGCCCTTTTCTTTCAATAGTTGTTTTAACTCGGTCGCCTTCTTGGATACGGATTCTTTTTTCTTCTTGGACTGTTGGGTTTTCTGTTCGGTTTCCTTTAAGGCTTCTTCAAAGGCAACGGTATTCCTGAACAGGACTTTGGTCTGCTCCAAAGGTTTTTGGAGTATTTGAAAGAATTTTTCGTCCACTTCTCCCACTTTTCCTCTCAGGGTCAATGGCCTTAGGGATTGAAGTGCCTTGTCCTTCGCACATGATTTGGGCAATATGGATACGCTTACCGTATCATCATCGAACAGAATACTGATGCCGTACTGCTCGATGCCCGTTTGTTTCAGGGTTGTAAAAAAATCGCTCATCTTGAATGGTTATTAGCTTGTTATACAATCATTTAACTACCTTCAAGATACGCCCAAACCTTTCGAAATCCCCATAAGATCGAGCAAAACGCCACCCTTCGCTTCCTTCTCCCTATCCACAAAAAAAGCGCCCGATAGGGCGCTAGATTCTGCATCCGAAATAACAATCAAAACGCTTATTCTGCGTTTGCATTTCATAGTTCTTTTTCATTAAGGAATTGCCTTGGTATTTCTGTTCGGATTTTAATAAGTAATTTTACATCATGTTTTATCGAAGAAAGTTGGTTTTTGCTTTGTTGGAAAAGTTTGAAGATGGATTGGAAAGCACTCGTCTTCAAAAACTTATGTTTTTGTTGACCCAAATGCAGAAAGAACCCAACTATGATTTCGTTCCTTATCGATATGGGTGCTATTCCTATTCTCTGAAAGCAGATTTGGGAGCTATGGTAAAACATGGTTGGTTACTTGAATCAGAGAAAACCTATAGTCTTAAAGTAAAGAAGAAATACTATAAAGAACTTACCCTAGCAGATAAGCAACTTGTAAACGAAACTTTCGAGCTTTACGGAAACATGAAAACGGATGTCGTTACAAAACATACATATATCAATTTCCCGTATTATGCCACCAATAGCATTATAGCAGAGAGAATTCTTCCAGAAAGGTTTTTTGAAAGAGTTGTAACTGCACGTCCTAATGATGAATCTACAGTTTTATTTACTATAGGGTATGAAGGTATTTCCCTTGAAGAATATTTGAATAGGTTGCTCAAAAACAATGTCCATCTTCTTATAGACGTACGCCGTAATCCATTGAGCCAGAAATACGGTTTTAGCAAAAAGTCATTGAGTGGTTTTTGTAGTCGATTAGGAATCGAGTACATCCATATTCCAGATGTAGGCATTGATTCTAGTAAAAGGCGAGAATTAAATACACAAGAAGATTACGATTCGCTTTTCGATGAATATAAGACGACCGTGCTAAAAGAGACCATTGAAAGTCAAAATTTTATACTTGGTTTATTGGAAAAACATAAGCGTATTGCACTTACTTGTTTTGAAGCCGATACCTGTCAATGCCATAGAACCCACTTAGCCGAAAATTTGAAGAAGTCTCCTAATTTTAAATACGATTTGAAGCATATTTAAATAAATGGCGCTTACAAAAGTACTTATCACTGTAAAAACCTACCCTTCCCTTTCCGCGAAATATGGAGAACTTGTCTGCACGGCAGGTTTTCTAGAAGATGGTTCTTGGATAAGACTATATCCTATACCATTTAGGAAGCTAAAAAAGGACGAGAAGTATACAAAATATCAGTGGATTGAATTAGATATTGTAAATAACGATAAGGACTTTAGACCTGAAAGTTTTCGACCGGCCACTATTGACACTCCGATTACACTTCTGGATACAATTGATACTAAAGGCAATTGGTATAAACGTAAACAAATTGTTCTTGGAAAAATTTATACAGATATCAAGGCACTCATAGCCGAAGCACACAATAAGGACATCTGTACATCCCTAGCCGTCTTTAAACCTGCTAAGGTAACCGATTTCAAAGTCGAGAAAGTTTCGGCCGAATGGGATAAGAAAAAATTAGACGAACAAAAAGCCCTACAAGAACAAGGAAATTTATTCGAAATGGAAGAAGAACCCTTTGAGGTTGTGGCAAAAATTCCTTACAAATTTTCTTATGTTATTGAAGATGAAAACGGGGTGTCAAGTACAATGATGATTGAAGATTGGGAAATTGGCCAGTTATATAGAAACGTGCTGGCCGCTGCCGAAGGCAACGAAGCGGTTGCCGTTGATAAGGTCAGACAAAAATATTTCGATTATTTTGCGCTAAAAAAGGATCTGCATTTATACTTGGGCACCACTAAGGCATTTCACTATCGCTCCAAAAATCCATTTATGATAATTGGGACTTTCACTCCGGATATTGAAATACAAACTAGCTTATTTTAATATTTTGAATTATGCGTTGTATTTTTTGCAAGAAATCGTCCGACAGGTCTTCAAGCGTTCAGCATATCATTCCAGAATCGTTAGGCAATAAAGAATTGATTCTTCGACCTGGTGTAGTATGTGATGAGTGTAATCAATATTTTGCCGTGAAAATTGAAAAACCATTATTGGAGACGAAATATTTCCAAAATGTAAGATTTAGAAATAATATCAAATCCAAAAAAGGCCGAAACATACCTTACAAGACTTTGTTTCCGCACAAGGACGGTGGATGGTTTGATATGTATATGGATGGACAAAGCTTTGGTTTTAGTGGCGACGACAGCAGAATAATCAATTTAATACGCCACAATAAGGTCAATAAAATGATGTTTGAAGTAGTGGATATGCCCGAGAGCAAAAACTACCATATGTCCCGTTTCCTTGCAAAGACTGCCCTTGAGTTATTCGCCTTAAAAGCAGGTCATGACCAGTCAAAGCTGAATGAAGTTATTGATATGCCTGAATTGGACCCGTTACGTGAATACGCCCGATTTGGAAAAGGAGAACAATGGATTTATAGTCAGCGTAGAATTTATTCCGAAGAAGCACGGTTTGCAGATCCTATATTCAATCCCAAAACCTATGAAGTACTTCATGAATTGGATTTCTTAATTATTGAACCGGGCATATATTATTTCGTTCTTGTAATTATGGGTGTTGAATATGTAATTAACTGTGGAGCCTCTGAGCTGGATTTATTTAATGATTGGTTAGAACGAAATGAACAGCAATCGCCTGTAAGGCGTTTTTCGGAGAGAATGGTTAAAAAGTAATAGGAATAAAAACGCCCGTAAGGGCGCAAGCGTTAGGGATAGCAGCGGCATTGACCGTAGTGGGCCGTTAGGGTTCGTTGCCTTAAAAAGCGACTACGGAGCTCTTTTAAGGCTTACGAAACCTTGGGGTACACAAGGCCAATATAGCGGATAGCCCGGCTAACGCCCAAAAACTTATAAAGAAATATTTCGCGGCCGGGATAGGTTTTGTTCAACTGCTTCCTCAGTTTTTGAGACTCCTTCTTTTTCCTCCGGTTCAACATCGTACTTATCTTCCAGGGAAAGATTGATTTCTTCCAACCGTTGTTCCATTTGTTCCAACCGTTCCGATTTATCGAATTTCAGTTCCAATACCTTTTTGTTGGCATGTATAGCCTTGCCGAAATCGTCTTTTAGTTCGGTCTGTATTCTAAGGGTCTTGGGTATCTTGGCCAAGGCATTATAGATATATTCCGCAATGCTAAGGGGATTGGTCACGATTTTCTGCGAACCATAGACGTAACTCGCATTCGGGGTCTTGACAAATAACCGATGTTCCTCGGTATCGATGACCTTGAGCCTAAGCTCGGAATCCAGGCATGTAACAATGGCATGCTCCCCGACCGTTTTTCTTTTGGATGCTAAAAGATGCTGGAGTTTCTTTCCAATGACCAGCGTTTCTGTCGAACCTTTTAATTTCAACGCTTTGAATAAACTCGAAAAATAAATGCTTTTATCGGACAGGGATTCCCACAAAGGCATATCGTTTTTAAGATTGTCAATATTTTTGCCCGTTTTCAGCAGTTCTTTCTCATAGAAATTGATGTTGTTCTGCGCCTCCAAACGGTTCTTTTTAAAAATGGAACGTTCAAGTCTCAGTTCGTCCAACTGCTTACCCAACTCTTCTTTTTCCAGATACAACGGGTCGTTTTTGGCTACGGCCAAAAGGGTTTTGTAGTCAATGGAACCCTCATCGTTGACCGGCCCCATATCCAACCTGTTAAATTGAATGGTACCGTTGGTCAATTGTTCGATAAAGTTCTTTTTGATATTGACATTGTTGAGCATCAGGGCATCGGTACAATTCTCTACGATGTAAAAGGACACCACCACTTTATTATCAAAATGTTCCTTGGCACCAAGATTTCCTTTGCGGACCCCTCTCCCGTTGCGCTGGTCGATATCCGTAGGTCGATAGGGAATATCCACATGATGTATCCGCACCAAACGTTGCTGTATATTGGTTCCGGTTCCCAACTTCTCGGTAGAACCGATAATGACACGATAGGAACCATCGTTGACCTTTTTAAAGCATTCCAAACGTTTTCTATCGGTCTTAAAATCATGGATGAATACGATTTCATCCCTGGGAACACTATATTCCTCAACAAGAATACGCTTTAGTTCATCATAGATATTAAAATGTTCCTTGGGTACGCCCAGGTCCGAAAAAATGGTCTGTGTACCTTTAAAGGAATTGGTTTCGACATAGGTTTTATAGACTTCGGATGCAATTATCCGTAATTTGGCCTCCCCCGGGTCATCCAAATCCTGATTCAATAATCTTGGGTCGATGGAAGCATTCCGCATGTGGTGGAGCGCAATCAATGATAAGGCACTTTTTTGTTCCTCTGTATATTCCTTTCCCCCATATAATAAGCTACTGTCCCCTCTTTGTAGAAACTCCTTTATCCGCTCGAAATATTCCAATTGGGCGGGAGTGGGTTTTATGGTATGGACATCCAATTGCATTTTGGGCCTGTCGATTTGGTGCGTAGTGCCGTTGACGATAATCGAAATCTCGTTGTACAGCGAAGACAATAACTTCATTTTCTTAAAGGAACGGAAACGTTCGCGCACCTTGTAATCGCCTGAGACCGTTGGCTCGAATTCATAGGATTTGTTGGCGAATACCTGTGCCCATTGGTCGAAAGAGGTAATGTTCATTTCCTGCATACGGTTAGGGATCAGGTATTTGAACAGGACATAGACCTCGGTAATCGAATTGGATATGGGCGTGCCCGATAGGAAAGTGGCCTGAAAATCCCTTTCTTTTGCCCTTTGCAGCGTTCGGATGGCGACCAACAGATTTTTGCTGCGCTGCGAACCCTTGTTGGTGTTCAGCCCTGCGACCCGACTATGGCGCGTGGTGTACATCAGGTTCTTGAACTTGTGCGATTCATCGACCATGATGTGGCCGAAACCCATTTGGTCAAAATTGATGACCTCGCTCTGTTTTTTTTGCATTTGGAAATACACCTCGTCCAAAGTGGCCTTTAAATTCTCACGTCGTTGCTGCAGGCCTTTGAGTACCCTTTTGCTGATCGAATATTTGTCCTCATGGATAACGCTCAGGTCGCGCTCAAGGTTCGCCAATTCCCCGCTAATAATGTCATGGATGACCTGTGGGGATTGAGGAATGAACTTAAAAGTGTCATGGCTCATCAGTACCACATCGCATTCGGTGCTTGCGATCTTGGCAAAAAAAGCGTTCCGGTTGGCTAGGCCTCTGACCACCTTGTCATGAGCGACCAATAATTTCATATTTGGAAAGGCACTGCGTAGTTCCCTTTCCAATTGTACTATCGTAGAGCGCAGCCCGATGACCAAGGTTTTAGTTGAAAGATCGAGTTCCTTCAGTTTATAGGATGCCAAGGCCATATCCAGGGTCTTTCCAAAACCCACTTCCTTGTTGACCAACAACCCTTGGTTGATGATGATGCCGGCCACGGTGTCTTTTTGGCTGGGATATGGGGTAAACTGTTGCAGCCCCTCGAATTTTAGATAACTGCCATCGTACTTGGGGTGTACCTTGGCATCATACATTTTGTAGAAGATAAACTCCAGTTCCTTCCTTAGCTGGGGCCGGCCCATGATGTAGTTGTGGAAATCCTTGTAGAGCAGCTCGAACTTGATTCGTATCTCCTGCATCTTCGCCTTATCCGTCTTTTTGTTCCCTTTCGGCCCTTTGGATATATAGGGAATGGTCGAGTTCAGGGCGCCTTCCAAAATGTCGGTAAAATAATAGCTCCGGTTTTCGCTCCGTACATAGAATTTCCTGACCTCCTGATATTCGTAGGTTTCGATCTTGGCCATATATTTCGATGTACTTTCATTGTAGGCGATATGAGCCAAGGTCTGATAGGTGTCGTATAGAAAAGCCTGCGTAATTTCGAGCGGAAACCATGGTTCGTGCAGTTTGATATCGAGATCTTCGAAAGGCGTAACAGGTGGTCTTATATCCTCCAAGGCCAAAATGGACCTGTCGATATAGTTTTTATCGACATAAGATTGATAGGGTCCAAAATCGTTTTTGCGATAAAAATTGATTTTTTCGTAGATGATGCCCGATAAAAAGAGGAACTTTGGGGCCAGCACCACCCTATCTCCTTCCGGATTCAAAAAAAGTAACTGTCGCTCCAAGCCATCCTTGATAATGGATTCTTTGGCTTCTCCGGTCATTTCGGCCAAGACCTTCGCATCGATGCCGTTGTATTTGTTCATCGAAAAATAGATGGCATCTTCCAACGATAGTTTCTCAGGGGTTTTCGCTGCACCGCTCCAAGGATTGACCAAAATATCGGCTTTTATGAAAATGCCGTTTTCCGGTTTTTCCAAGGCCAAGAGCATTGGTCCCTGAATGTCCAAGGTTACAAAGGGATAATTGGCCTTGTCGTGCAGTTTGCCGTACTGGAAATCGAACAGGTCGTATTGGTAGTTCAGGATGTCCAAAGTCTCCTGCCCCCTACCCCTGTCGGTGTCCAATAGTTCGAGATAGGTGTCCCGCAAGGCCAAGATTTTTGAAAGTCTGTCGAATTCCTTGGGTTTGACGGTCAAGATTTCCAATTCGGCATTTTCTAGAATTTTAGCCACCTTCTGTTCCCTGATGACCAGATTACCGGCTTTGAGGATGCCTTTGTACTGCAATTGCGAAATCGGCGCTACTGGTTCCTTGGCGGGAAATGCAATCGGTTTTTTTTCTATTGCCCTGGTTTTTTCGGCCAGTCTAAAATCGCCCAACTTTTGGGTTATGGCTTGTTGCAGGCCTTCCAGATCGATTGCGTTCTTTACGGTGTAATCGGTTTGGTCGTATAATCCACCTTCTAACAATTCGCCCAACACCCGTTCGCCGTAGATGGAGAAATAGGAACTGAACTGAACGGTGTTTTCGCCCACTGTATGTTGAATAGTATCTGAAAACAACATATTGATCATATGCTGTTCGCCAGTTGTTTCTATCCCCTGATTGTTCTGAAACACCAAAATATCGCTGACCACAGCCGTATTTTCCTGTGCAAAGGCCGAATCTGGCAGCCGAAGGCCGCCCAAAAAATTATTGGTATGCATCAAGTGTTTTCGGATGGATGCGTATTGGGCCTTGTCCATAAAATTCTTGGTGCATATCAAAACGGAAACCCCTGCTGGCTTTAGACAGGACAATCCCTTGTACACAAAATAGGAATGGATGTTCTTGGAAATCTGTGCCTGCAACGGATGGCCGCTCAAGGAGGCATCGAATATCTTATTGGCCCCAAAGGGAATGTTGCTCACTACGAGGTCAAAGGTCTTATCTGCATCGGTCTGTGCCAGATTCTCAAAAGGAACACCGAATATCTTGACGTTCTTATTGGGCCGAAAGTTGTGTTCTAGAATGCGTGTCGTCAGGATTTCCTTTTCAAAAGCGGTGTACCGGGCTGATGGAAACTGTTTCAACAATTCCCGAATGATGAGACCGTTTCCCGCACTGGGCTCCAATATGGCCAGTGGCTTAAAATCGTTCAATCCAATTAAGAACGAACCGATGGATCTTATAATGGGAACGGGTGTAAAAAAGGAGTTAAGGGAACTTTTTTCCAGGCTCCCAAGAACGGTCGGGGCATATTCCCGACCAAAATAACGCTCCAACCGTTCGATAAAAACGTTTCGATATTCCTCTTTTCTGAGGATATCGTAAACATTTCCAAAACCAAGGTTGTTTATGAAGAGGTGTTGGTCGGTTTCGGGCGCATTGAGTGCGTCCAAGGTCCTGACCAAATGGTCGAGGTACCTTTTCTTTGAGTATTTCATGAGTGAGTGCGTTAAGGAATTTGATCGTAGGCCCTTTGGCCCGTATGCTGTGCTATGTATTCATATTTATTAAATGTTCTGTTCATAAATGGATTTTTAAAATAGCGTCATATACTTAGACCGTTATTGGGTTTTTTGGATTTATCTTCCAACCCGTACAATCCGGGATCAAGGTCATCGGGATAATCGCCCGGGTCATATTCCAACTGTTCCTCCAAGGATATGATTTGGAAATTGACTATAGGGGTCTGCGGTTCCCATTTGGCCGTGACGGTATGGGGAACACCATCTACCATTTTATGAGTTTCTCCGCTTGCGTTTTCAAGGATTTCCCGTCCTGAATCATCTTTAATTCCCGTTTCGTAGAATTCGATTTTTAAGTCTTTCATAACTATTGGATTTTTAGAGTTTGTTCTTTTGTAGCCTTCCTGATTTGTTCGAATGTTATGCCAAGGTTTCTCGGGGTGTAATGGTTTCTAATGTACCCAAGCATACTTTGGTCTACGGGTCTGAAGTTCAGGTTATCTTGGTTCGTTTTATCTTCTGCAAAACGCCATTGCCCCGTACCGTAATGCTTTTTGAGGTACGCCTTTCGACCATTGTTTTTTAGGACAACGGCATCCTTTTCGATCACAAAGTTCTTTTTGATAATGACCTCTTTGGAGAGGTACAATTTTTCCTTGGCCGAAAGTTCCGAGGATTGCATTCGTTTTTCATAGGCTTCCCAGGGCAATTTCATATTGGCGTTGGTTCTTTTGTTCCTGCTTATGTAAAGGCTGCCTTTTCGAACACCAAGTTTTAGACCGTGCTTTAGAATGGCTATGAGTTCAATCTTGCTGTCCAGAAAGCGTTTCTTGAATTCTTGGATGCTGAAATAGAAGGATTCGGCCTTCGGTGCAATTTCCAGGAAGGACTGAAACACCAAGTAGCGTTCCGTAGCTTCGGTAAGGGTCATTATACTATATCCCCCTTCTGGTTCTGAAAGATCGAATTGTTTGCCCACATATCTTATAGGGTCGGATACCACCTCCTCGTTTGGGAGTAGTATTGAAGCCTTAAAACCTGGATTGCTATGGAAGGCCAACTGGACGGCATTATTATAAAATGTAGCTATACTACCGTTATCCTTCCTCTCGTCTTGCGAATTGTCCGTGCCATAAAAGGAATGTTCAACTTTTAGGGTGCTATTTTTCGACGGATGTAGGACCGAAACCGATTCCCGTAATCCTAAAACATCATATTTTTTCCACAAGGGAATATTGTCGTGGGTATTGTTGGCCATAAAAAAATTCTGGGTATTCGGTTGAAACCCGAATTTTATCAAGCACAAAAGCGTATCGTTTTCCAAGACCTGAAAATTTCCGATGGTTACGATTTTATGGTCGTTTCGCACCAACCGCTCTTTTTCCTTGCCCTGGGCCAAAAGGTTTTTTAGGTTTCCATCAATATAGCCGTTTTTGGCAAGGTCCAGCTTTTTGATATATTCGAGCCGTTTTAGGTCCTTTACCTCCTCCGAGATTGCTTCAGAGTATTCCAATGTACTGAAGGCCCTGAATTCTACATCTTTGAATGTATTTCTGTAGTTGTTGACGGTATGGTATACTCGCCTAAGTAAACGAGCTGTACTGCGCCAAATTGGGGTTTTATTCTGCATGATCGTTTGGTTTTATATCTATGAATTCAGCATAAATCATCCGTTTTAAGTTAAAGGAGGGCCTTGGGTCTATTTTGGTTTCGTTCTTCCAAATTTCATAGTGAAGATGAAACCCCGTGGAACTTCCCGAGCTACCCACCGTTGCTATAAGTTCATGTTGATTTATGGTCTGCCCCTCAGCTACCAATACCTTGTCCAAATGCCCGTAAAGGGTCTTGAAACCGAACCGGTGCCTGATGATGATATGGATGCCATAACCATTTTCGGAACGGATGACATCGGAAACTGTTCCCGAAGCTGAGGCATAGACGGGCTTGCCCGACGGAGCCGCCAAATCGATACCAAAATGTACTGCACGTTTTTTTGAAATGGGATGGGTGCGTATGCCATAGCTGCTTGATAGCCAATAACCGCCCTTTTCCAAGGGAACACATGAAGGGAATTGGTGCAACAATTCCGGTCTGTATTTTAAATACGTTTCCAAAGCCGATAGATAGGAGTAATCCGGAATTTGATATAGGTATTGGGCGATCCGCTCTTCTATGGCCATCAACAAATGTTCCCGTTCCTTGTCCACAATGGTATTATCGGAATGGTTCATTTTCAAATTGGTCTTTAGACGTTCTTCATAGTTTTCCATGGCGAGGGCCGTTTCCCGAAGTTTTGAATCCGAAAAACTGAAACCGTTTCCGATTACATAGAACAGACAAAGGAGTATCAGGAATAGAAGGTGCGCCAGTTCCTTTCTGCCCATACCGTTCAAATACCGCTGCCCAGCCAATTGTAATTTTTTCCCTAACAAATTTGCAGATTCAAAAAATTTCATATATTTGCTTTATCTACAAATTTATAATTTATTTGCAAATAAGCAAAATATGATAAAAAATTGGCTTACACAAGACCATCGCATTGACCTCCCAAAGCTTTTTGGGCATCTGGGCTTTCGACTCGTCCAAGAGGAAGAAACGCATGCTATCTATAAGGGGGGTGGTTCGCAATATATTGTCATCTATACCGAGAAGGGCTATCTGTACTATACCATAGAGCGGCCAGAGGAAAAACTTTCGGCCTCGGATTTGATAACCGGGCATGTATCGAAGACCGAGGGAATAAACAAAGAAATGCTCTGGGACAAAGTGGATACCTATTATAAGGAGGTTTTACGGACAGATGACTTATTGATAACCGGCGATTCAAAAAATACCTTTGAAAAGGTAGCAAAAGAATTTAACCACTTTTTGGGCTATGGCCTTCCCTTGGCTAAAAATAAAGATCGTTTCTATATCGATTCTGAGGAAATGGCCCCCTTTTCCGGACGCATCTTTCAAAACGAAACGGGGGACATCCTTTTTCCCCTGTTCAATTTACAGAACGAAGTCTGTGGGTATTTTGCCGATACCGACAAAGGTGTGCTTCCTTTTAAGGAATCAGCCATCAAGCATTCGTTGTGGTATTCCAATATTCCCAAAAAGATCGATGGGCTGTTCCTTTTTAAAGACCCTAAGGAGGCATTGGCCTTCCATAGAAAATTTCAGTTGAAAAACGTGGTATATCTTGCTTTGGGCACTATCAATGCCCAAACGACCAAGATATTGTTCCAGATCCAGCGCTTGACCAAGGTCGATAAACTCTTTTTGAGTTTTACGGGCAACAAAAAACTGGAAGGATACCTAAGGGACCTACATTTTATATCGTACGCGGAAGATTCGGATTTCAATCTGACTTTGACCTATAGGGATATGGTGCTCGATTTCCCGATGGGAAACGAAAAATCCTTTTCTCGATTCTATGGACATACGCGACAATTCAACACCGAACTGGCCCAAAGCTTTCTGAAATACAACAAGATCCTTGACCAAAACCGATTGAACCGATATAGTATCATGGTATCCAAGGACGGGGAACAGATCAAAGTCCGCCTGCCCTTGGAGGCTAATGCCATAAAGTTATTGGTCTGGTCGTACTATAAAAATTATCTGGACAAGACCATCGAAATCCTCAAACCGACATCCTACAATTGGTGTTCGGAATGGGAATCGACCGAAGGTCAGCAACAAAAAGGAAAGGAGGGGCAATGGAAAGACTATAGAATCGCAATGTAAAATGGAAAAAGGGCGCTCCCGCCCTCTTTCCTTCAAATTCCGTAACTCACAAATCACTCCTGATTTGAAGTTATGTACTCAAAAGTAACAAATTCAAATTTCGTAACAATTAAAAATCACTCAAAAATGGAAAAACAAACAGAAAAACAAATCGAAAAAGTATTCGTAAACGTTGGCCATGTCTGGCGTAAGGGCGAAGCCATAACCAAGGATGATCAGACGTATAAAATCAAAACGGATGATGGCAGGACCTTTACAATGCCTAAGAAGGACGAGGAAGGTAGGAAAAACGAAAACCTGCAAATCCGGGAAAATTTGGATCACCAATTTGCCGAGGAAGACGTAAAAAGACGTTTGGAGGGAGCCTATATCAGTTTTAAAAAGTTGGACGATAATGTCCAGGAATCACTTTTGGAAGGCATGGAACGTTTGATCAAGACA
>CAZHJO010000009.1:0-24919 GCA_964532755.1 uncultured Maribacter sp.
TGGCAATAAATACGAAACTATTGCCCAGAGATACAGCCGCCAGTTCTGCCGTCCCTAACTGACCCACCATAATATTGTCGGCGAAAGCAACAAAAGTATGTCCTAACATACCTAAAATCACAGGCACTGATAGCCTGATATTATATTTGAACTCTTTGGTATATTGCTTTAACAAGGTCGGATAAATTAGCGAAAGCAAATATAGCTTCTTCTATATTGATTGTATGATAATTAAAGTTGCTATAATCTTATGCAACTAAAAAACTACACTGATTTGGCCTCTTCCCAATACACATTCATTTCACCAAGGGTCATCTCTTTTAAAGATTTACCGGCATCCTTTGCTTTTGATTCAAGGTATTGAAAGCGATGAATGAATTTTCTATTGGTCCGTTCCAATGCATTTTCTGGATTAATATGCAGAAAACGGGCATAATTGATCATGGAAAAAAGCACATCGCCGAATTCTGATTCTACCTTTTCCGCATTCCCCGTGATTACCTCTTTCTGTAATTCGGCAAGTTCTTCCTGCACTTTCTCAAAAACCTGTTCAGGCTTTTCCCAGTCAAAGCCCACACCAGCTACTTTATCCTGAATACGATTGGCCTTAACCAAAGCAGGCAAGCCATTGGGAACACCCTCTAAAACACTTTTTTTACCTTCTTTCAGTTTTATATTTTCCCAATTCTGTTTTACCTCTTCCTCATCTTTCACTTTAATATCACCATAAATATGAGGGTGTCTGTTTATTAACTTTTCGCAGATGCTGTTGCAAACATCTGCAAGATCAAAATCATTGGTTTCAGAACCAATTTTAGCATAGAAAACAATGTGCAATAAAAGGTCGCCCAACTCATTTTTAACCTCAACCAGATTATCATTCAAAATGGCATCCCCCAGTTCATAGGTTTCCTCAATGGTCAGATGCCTCAGTGTTTGCATGGTCTGTTTCTTGTCCCACGGACATTGTTCACGAAGTTCATCCATTATGGTCAATAAACGGTCGAATGCCTTAAGCTGAAGTTCTCTTGAATTCATGAGTTTAATTTTGCCAAAAGTACAAATACAAATAGGAAACTAATGTGGGATTTTAGAACATTTTTAACTATCTTAATTCACCTGAAACTAATCTTTAAATAGAATGAAATCCAAACTAATTTATCCAGTACTTGCAGTTCTTATCACATTTGTAGTGTCATGGGGAATTCCCGAGCAAAACTTGGGGGTTTTTGAAGGGAATGGCGATATTGGAAATGTAAAACATAAAGGTTCGGTCGTGTTCAATCAATCGGACGACACCTATACTATTTCAGGGAGTGGTACAAATATGTGGTTCAATACCGATGAATTTCATTTTGCCTGGAAAAAGATGACCGGTGATCTTTCATTAAGTGCTTCGATCGAAATGATCGGAGAAGGAGTGGACCCGCACAGAAAAGCCTGTTTGATGATTCGCCAAAATCTTGAACCCGATGCCCCTTATGTTGATATTGCCTTACATGGCGACGGTCTTACATCAATGCAATACAGGGAAACCAAAGGAGGATTGACCCAAGAAGTAAAATCCAATATATCTGCACCTAAAAGAGCTTTGTTACAAAAAAAAGGCGAGTACATCTCAGTGCAACTTGCATCTGAAAATGGTGATTTATCATTAACCGGAGGCTCATTAAGAATGAATTTTGAAGAACCATTTTATATTGGTCTTGGGGTTTGTTCCCACAATAGTGATGTCATTGAGACCATTAAATTTTCGAATGTATCGATTGATAAAATAACAGAAAATATAAACACGCCTATGAAAGTCGAAAGCACTCTTGAAATTCTTGATATAGCTACTTCAAATAGAAGTGTGGTGCACCATACAAAAAGTCATATCGAAGCACCCAATTGGACCCCAGATGGTAAAACCTTGATTTATAATAGCCAAGGTTTACTTTATAAAATTCCTGTGGAAGGTGGCACACCTGAATTGATTCCTACAGATTTTGCTAACAAAATAAACAATGACCACGGCATTTCACCAGACGGAACCCAAATGGTCATCAGTGACCAAACTGAAACAGGCAGTTCAATAATCTATTCCATTCCTATAGAAGGGGGTGTTCCAAAAAAAATTACACCATTGGCACCCTCTTATTGGCACGGATGGTCCCCAGATGGCAAAACATTGGCCTATTGTGCTGAGCGAAACGGAAATTATGATATTTATACCATACCCTTTGAAGGAGGTGAAGAAGTACGTCTTACCAATACCGCAGGTCTTGATGACGGTCCTGATTACTCTCTTGATGGAAAGTATATTTATTTTAATTCAACCCGCACAGGAACTATGCAAATTTGGCGCATGAAACCCGATGGATCTGAACAAGAACAAATAACAACCGACAAATACAACGATTGGTTTGCCCACCCGTCTCCCGATGGTAAGTGGTTGGTATATGTAACATTCAACACAGATGTGCCCGCGGGTGACCATCCACCAAACAAGGACGTGATGCTCCGACTTATGAATCTTGAAACCAAGGAAGTCACGGTCTTAGCAAAAATATTCGGTGGACAAGGAACCATAAACGTGCCTTCGTGGTCGCCAGATAGTAAGAATATTGCCTTTGTAAGCTATACTCGCATTTAACTTATGAATATGGTCTTTATCTTGATATAAATAGATATGAGTACTTGTTGGATTACTGTCTTGTGGTAAAGTTCGCCAGTAGTTATAAAATAGCAGCTGATAATACTTAATTCGTTGCTATGGCACTTTGAATTCAGGATAGGCCCGGTACGAGATGCGCAGGGCAATGTATTCTTTAAGGACCAACCTTATGTTTGACCAAAAAGAATTTGATTATTACCGATTTGAATATGATGAATAACTTGTCAATGTATGTAAAAGTAGTTGGATAATGACTCCTCAAAAAGCAGATCCTTTTTTTATGAAATATTTCGCCTTACTCATTTTGCAATGCTTTATGCTTCAAGGACTGCATGCGCAACTATGGCTTGTTGATCCTTTGAAAGCAATATATCCAGACCAAAATGATTTAAAACATTCCAATAATACTTGGCAAGCCGATTTTCCATTAGGAACCGAAGCCGATGTACATGTTCTTTTAAAAATACCTAAAGGATCGGTTTTTGAAATAGCTGCCAGTAAAAATGGGATTCCACTGAATACAGCTGTTTGGAGTGAGCTTATTGATGTACCCGTGGAACAAAATACAGGAATCGATAGCAGAACAGAACAATTTATCAATAAAAAAAATCCATATGTTGTGCGTAGGGCACCTTTCAGGATCTTTGAGGTAATACAACCGATTATGGATAAGCATTTTGTAGGTAACGGTAGTTATAAGGCATTTAGACTGGAAATTCCACCAGAGTTGATAAATACACCAGGAAAGCACAAAGTAACAATTGAAATACATGGTGATAATTTTGTGGCCAAGGGCACTTTTAAAATCAATGTACATCCAGTGAATCTGCCTAAACTTGCCCAAAGCAGTTTCTTTTACACAAATTGGTTCAGCTTGACAAACATAGAAGAATACCATCAACTTGAAAGATGGTCGAATTCCTGGTTCGAAATGATGGATAAATATGCACGACTCATGGCACATGGACGACAGAATTCAGTCACTATTCCCGGAGAGCTAATATATTTCGAAAATGATTCGGTTGTTTTGGACGAGGAAAAATTGATGACGTTCATTGATATCTTCAGAAAACACGGATTTAAATATTTTGAAGCTCCACATCTAATGAATCGAGGAGCAAATGACGATTGGGGAGATCCTGAATTAAAGGTTGCGTTAACAGGAAAAAGATACTACAAGGAAAACGGTGCCTATGATATCGCCAAACTAATGACTTCGATAAAGGAATTTTGTATTAAAAACAATCTCACGGATAATTGGCTACAACATATTTCTGATGAACCAACCGATGTAACCGCGGCCTGTTATAAAGACATCGTAAAACAGGTTAAGGAAATATTTCCACAGGCAAAGATCATGGAAGCCACCAATGACAAAGAGGGTATCTTAGGTGCCATCGATATTTGGTGCCCTTTGATCAATGATTTTCAAGAAAATGAGGCATTCTTTAAGGAACGCCAAAAAAAAGGGGAAAAAGTATTGGTATACACTTGCCTTATTCCTGGAGGCAAATGGTTGAACAGAACTTTGGATATGGAAAAAATACGCCAGGTATACTTTGGTTGGGGAGCAGCACATTATAATACAAGCGGTTATCTTCATTGGGGCCTTAACCAATACAAGGCAAACCCCTTTGAGCAGAGTGTCATTAAACACCCTTCCCCAGCTGCAAGTGCAAATAACTACCTCCCTGCTGGTGATACCCATATTGTATATCCTGGAAAAGATGGACCCTTGTCCTCCATTCGATTTGAAGCTCATAGAATTGGTTGTGAGGATTACGAGTTGCTACAAAGCCTAAAACTGAAAAAAATAGGGAAACAACAGCGGTTAATTCAAAAACTCTTCAGAAGTTACACGGATTATAATCAAGACCTTATTACCTATCGAACCACAAGAAAAAAGTTATTAAAAGCATTGCCGAAAACAGACCACAATTAAATTCATATTAATGTGAAAAAATTTCTCATTTTACAAATGCGGCCCGAAAATGAAACTACCGACAGTGAGTTTGAAGCCATATTGCGTGTTGGTGGATTGAATAGGGAAGAAGTACATCGCATTCGTTTGGAACAAGGCATTCCTGATATTGATTTGAATGACTATTCGGCCATCATTGCGGGAGGTAGTCCGTTTGATGTAAGTATTCCTTATGAAAATAAAAGCCAGGCCCAAAAAGATATCGAGATCTTTTATGACGGATTGTTTGACCGAATTGTACCGGAGGACTTTCCATTTTTAGGGGCTTGTTCAGGAAATGGTCTTTTAGGTAAATATTGTGGAGCAGCAATCACCAATAAATATCCCGAGCCAATTGGTAGTGTCAATATTCAAGTAACTGAAGAAGGGTCTAACGATCCACTTCTAAAAGATTTGCCAAAAACTTTTATAGCTTTGGTAGGTCATAAGGAAGCATGTGAGAATGTACCACCCGGAGCCGTGTTATTGGCGACATCCAAACCCTGTCCTGTCCAAATGTTTAGGATCAAAAACAATATCTATGCAACACAATTCCATCCAGAGGCCGATGCCGATGAATTTATCTTAAGAATCAAAATCTATAAGGATTTTGGCTATTTTGATCCTGCTGATGCTGAAGAACTGATTTCTTTAGTACGACATACTAATGCACCCGTTCCCAAGGAAATACTAAAACGTTTTGTAGCTATTTATAGATCACCGAATCAAAACTAATTGTGATCAAAGCAATGTAGTACTATTTGAACCAGAAATCCTTACCCATTAAAAATGAGTTATTCAGGAACTTGATAGTGATTCTTTATCCCAGGTAATAAACCAAAATTATTGTAATTTTAAGTCAATCTAAAAATGAATACCCATGAGTTGGAAAAATCTTTTTGAAGCCAAGGATTACCAAGAAACTGCAGAGCGTATAAACCAATTAACGCATGATACACCTCATCTTTGGGGCAAGATGAATGTAGCCCAAATGTTGGCCCATTGCAATGTGGCTTATGAATTGGTGTATACCGACAAACACCCAAAACCGAAAGGATTTAAAAAATTCATGATCAAACTTTTTGCAAAGAATGCTGTTGTCGGGCCAAAACCCTATAAGAAAAACAGCCGAACAGCACCCATGTTCATAATTAGTGATCAACGTGAATTTGAAAACGAAAAAAAGCGATTATTAGACCATTTGCAAAAGACCCATCAGTTGGGTAAAGACCATTTTGAGGGTAAAGAATCACATGCTTTTGGGCCATTATCCTCTAAGGAATGGAACACGCTGTTTTCAAAACATTTAGATCATCATTTACGGCAGTTTGGGGTTTAGAAAGCTAATTATTTCGAAAGGCTAAATTTTGCATTTTAATATTTCTAAATCTAATCTCACCAATTTCAGCAGCTTGAAGCGCAATCATGCCATCAATCAGGTCATTATCGATAATGTCATTGGTCAGTTTTCCATTCACCCAAGTTTGTAAATGGTTCTTTTCAATTTTGATTTTATAGGTATTCCATTTGTTTATCGTTTCAATATAAACTTGAGGTTTAGAGCGGCTTACCACAGCACCTGTCCTATTTTCCTGATTAGGATGCAAATCCCATATATTGTTCTCGTAGCAATCGACCATTGACAACTCCCTGTTCTTGCATCGGATAAAAATACCTGAGTTGACCGTGCTATCTGGCTTAAACTCCAATTCCAAAATAAAATCCTTATATAACGCTTTGGTCATTACGAATCCTGCACTTCCCTTTGCGACACCGACCAATTCATTATTATCGTATTTCCAAGTCGCATCACCCGATATGAACCAATCTTTACCCTTCTCCGCGAACAATTCTGAGCTGTTTGCATTAACAAACAAACAGGAAGTCATCATAAGAAAGAACATACCACCAACAAAATATATCAGGAATCTTTGCATGCAACCTACTTTTATTACTACTGAGTATTGATATTCATAATACTTATTTTACTTCACCAAATCGAACATTCGGGTGTACTTGATGATAAAACTATTGTTTAACAGACTTCCATCTTGCAAGTTATGGTTGTAAACCACAAATAATCCCGTATTTGCCCGTTGTAACCAACCAAACCTTAGATTTGCAGCCCATAATTTGTTTACCGTATTATTTTGAACCAGTCCTTGAATGTAGATATTTGGTTTGAATGAGTAGGACAATTGGCTAATAAAAACGTTAGCATTAAAATCCCCAACTGGTAAATTCACTTTGTTATGCATATAGGTAAATGCTGCATTGAACTTATCACCTTGTCTAAATGACAAGGTGCCACTGTTTAAATAACGTGTACCTCCAAAAGAACCTCCCATAACCGAACGCAGGTTAAATGCAATGGGCTTACTCTTATTGGTCATTACAATGATCTGAGATTCGGCATGTTTGTAAACTCCTGGTTGAACGAATACATTTTCTGAAATTTCAAAAGGATCTACAACCCCTTCTGTTGTAAAATTAATACCAGTATGAATTTCAAATCCACTTTTATATTCCCAATGGTTGTCTACATGCAAAAAGCCGGTCTCTTGAAATCCGTCAAAATTCCAATACCCGCGATAAGATACATGAGGTCTGTGTTCCAAAATTTTAGCATCCTTGTTTTTTGGCCTTAAATGATAAAGAACCAGACCTTCAGGTTTTTTAAAGGAAGAACGCAGCAAAAAACCCACTTCAGGATTAAACCCTTGGCCGACCTCAGTATACGCTCCTCGAATTTCCCAATTGTTCCATTTATAGTCAGTTTGGAATTTGAAGGCATGCTCATCCTCGGCCCCTATCGTGCCTGCTGATTTGGCAATAAAACCGGACATCCTTGCCTTTCGGCCTAGGCCCAACTTCCCATCCAAAGCAATAGTCCTATTAAAATCGTCGCTGGTCTCCAATCCCTCACGATTTATCAAAACTGCACCCAGTGCAGACCTGCCCCTAAATTCATGGTTTACACGCGCAACAGTGAAATTGTTCTTTTCAATATTAGCATCGGCAACGTCCTCTGTGAACATGGTCAATAGACCAACATTAGTGCGGTTGACCTTGCCCGACAGTCTAGCTCCACCAATTATAGGAACAACATTACCCTCTTCCCCAATGCCAATTCTTCGACTAAAAAAGAGATCTACTTCCCCAGGACTGCCAACACTGAATAATCCTGCATTTTCAAGAAAGAAGGGCCTTTTTTCAGGAAAAAATAAATTAAATCGGTCCAAATTAACCTGTTGTTGATCAACCTCAACCTGGGCAAAATCGGTATTATAGGTTAGATCCAATGTTAAGCTTGGGGTAATACTATATTTTATATCCCCGCCAACCTCAGTGTCGAACTGGGTATCAGTATCAGCCTCAAAGTCCTTCGAAAGCTGACCTAAAACATAGGGTATCATTTTTAAATTTCCAGGATTCTTGAGTTTTAATCCCGTCAAGGTCCCGGCCAATGAAAGCCGATTTAATGTAAAACCTACTGGTAGTTCTGCCCAATATACAATTTCGTTTGTTTTTCTAATATTCCTTCGAAAATTGATGCCCCAATCCTTACCAGCCTGAAAACGTATAGTACGCAATGGAATGGCAAATTCGGCACTCCAGCCAAAATCACCCACTTTGGTCCGTACTTCCCAGGAACCATCCCAATTTATATTAAAACCACCGATCGTACCGCCTTGCTGCCTGTTGGCATTGAAATTTCCCTGCCCCTCATTATCTACTTGTGCATCATATTCCACGCCGATTGAATTCGTGCCAAAGACAAAGCCATTTTGGTTATCCTTATACGTATCCAGAATAAATATAAAGGCATCGGTATTCTCTAAATCAGCATCACGTCGCGCATCAGAAACCACTAACCCATGAGGCTGGGAATCATAGCAAACCACCGAAACATAGAAAGTTGAGAAGGTATAGGCAATGCGAATATCTGTTTTCTCAGTGGCAGGTTGCCCATAATTGGGTTGTATTTGACTAAGGGATCCAAAAGGTTTTATCTGTTGCCAAATCCCATCATTCAAAACATCCCCGTCAATCGATGGATCTTCGGTTATTGCAACAGCGGTTGCTATTGGTCGTTCTTTGAGATTTGATGCATAATCCTGTGCAATGGAAAGAACTGGAAAGAAAAGAAAGCACAATAGAATATGTCTTCTTGGTAATTTCATTTGGTTAGGTTGGTAATCTCTAAAAATCAAGGGCAACCATAAAGTTGCCCCTGCAATTCATTTATTTATCATTAACATCTGCGTTAACTTAATTCCTGTTGTACCAAATAATAGAAAGCCGGTCTACTTTTCATCCTGATTCCAGACATCTTCTCAGCTACTTTGTGAATGGCACTCATAGCTTTTTCCTTATCGGTAATTCCCAGTTTCTTTTCAACGAAATTTCTTCGTACAGTCTCTAACTCAGAGGCATCTTGACCAGAAACCAAAGCAGCATCTTTGTTGTCGATCATAGTACGTAAACGATTCACCAAGGTTTCCAAAAGTTCCTGATCAATATTTGAAACTCCACATTCCTTCAATTGACTCTCCGCCGTTTGCTTTAGTTTAGCCAGTTTTTCTGCTAAATCACTCATGATAATTAATTTTTTAGGTTAAAATTAGTATGTTGTTTGATAACAGCTGTAAGTTAAAGATTTCTACAACAAAAAGATAAAAAGAAGAGGACAATTTATTGCATTTATTTTTGGCCAAGCAGGCGGTATTCCTGAAAAACACTATATTTAGAAGTTTTTGTGCTATTTTCAAAGACCATCAAAACAAGCACAATAATCAAAGTACCATATCATTTTAAAAACCAGTCTAAATATGAAGAATAGCAATCCTCTAAGAATAACTTTTATCTTTTTCTTTTTAATCGTTTCAACCTCACTCGCAATTGCACAGTCAAATAAGGCCTCCTTTGGGAATGAAGGTGTATCAATTGAAAGATTGGCAAGATATGATGCTTTTTTAAACAATGAAATCAAAGAAGGCCGAATTCCTGGCGCTATTTCGCTAGTTTCCCGTAATGGTAAAATTGTGCATAATACCTCTTTTGGATACAGCAGTCTTGCTAGCAAAAAACCGATGCAAAAAGATGGTATATTCCATTTGATGTCAATGACCAAACCTATTGTTACTGCGGCTTTCATGATGCTTTATGAGGAAGGTCATTTTTTTCTGACCGATCCAGTGTCAAAGTATTTACCGCAATTCAAGGATTTAAAAGTTTCTAAAGATGTGCAGGCCGGCAAGGACGGACCAGTCGAAGCAGCTAATAAAGAGATCACCATCGCCCATCTGTTGTCACATACTGCTGGTTTTTCTCACGGACTTGGCGGAACCCAATTGGACAATGATATAGCGAAAGCGCTTTATTATGAACCTCAAGAAAATATTGAAAGTAGGGTCAATACCTTAGTTGGCCTTCCACTAATTGGTCATCCCGGTGACCAATGGTACTATAGTGCCTCACCCGATGTACTTGCCTTGTTGATCGAGAGGTTCTCAGGTAAAACGGTTGCCGAGTTTTTGCATGAGCGGCTTTTTGATCCTTTGGGAATGAAAGATACTGGATACAATATAGATAGGAACAGCCAGAGCAGATGGGTGCCTGTACACAATCTTAACAAAGAAGGAATATTGATAAATTCTGAACAGCAATTACCTATTGAAGGAAATACCATTTTTGGGGGTACACACGGTCTTTTTTCAACCGCGGTCGATTATCTGAAATTCTGTCAAATGATGCTCAATAAAGGTAGTTTGAACGGGACTCTTTTTCTAAGTCCTAAGACCGTGGACATTATGACGATGAATCAAACTGGGGAACTGAACCATGCACCCGGACAAAGCTTCGGTTTCGGATTTGGGGTAACGACTGATTTGGCCGATGCCAAAAGCTTGGGGTCTATAGGTCAATACTATTGGGGTGGTGCCTACTGCACTTATTTTTTTATTGATCCAAAGGAAAATCTAATTGCAATCCTAATGACCCAATTACAACCTTACAGCGATTATTATAGTCAGAAAATGAGACAGTTTGTTTATCAAGCTATTGTTGATTAACAAATATGGAATTGATATTTTTGTAAATACTTCTTAATCTTATACCAACTAAACAACCATAATCATGAATGTATATCTATTTGAATTTATTGGAACAGCTATGCTGATACTGCTCGGTAACGGAGTGGTAGCAAATCTTGTACTTAAGGATACCAAAGGATCAGATTTGGGATGGGTAGGTATTTCCTTGGCATGGGGCATTGCCGTTTTTTGTGGTGTTTTTGTTAGTGCCGATGTTTCCGGGGCCCATATAAACCCAGCTGTCACCATTGGATTGGCAATAGCAGGTAAGTTTGGTTGGGAGTTGGTGCCAGGGTATATTATTGCCCAAATTTTAGGTGCTATGATGGGTAATCTGCTCATCTGGCTAACCTATAAAAAACAGTACGATGCCACAAATGACCAATCGGCAATATTGGCGACTTTTTCCACATCACCGGCTATACGAAATTCGTTTTGGAACTTTGCAACAGAGGTAATTGGTACATTTACTTTGGTTCTAGGGGTATTCTTTATTGCAGGGGGCAGTATAGGTGATGAACCTATTTCATTAGGCTCCTTAGATGCATTACCAGTTGCATTATTGGTCATGGGTATAGGGTTTAGCCTTGGAGGACCAACGGGTTATGCGATTAATCCAGCACGTGATCTGGGGCCAAGGATTATGCACGCACTATTACCTTTGAAAAATAAGGGGAATAGCGATTGGAAATATGCTTGGATACCCGTTATTGCGCCTTTATTTGGAGCATTGATCGCTGCTTTGGTATTCTTGGGAATTAACATGTAGATTTATATCCCGGAAGTTGAAATTATTAATTATTTGTTATTTAGGTGCTAAAGAAGAATCATTAAATATTTGACCGAATTGATGTATCTTTCGGTCGCAAATTTTAAATATGAGGTACATCTTGAGGCTTTTCTTCTTATTAGCTTTTATGACAATCCAATCACAAGACCCAAGTCGCTTTAAAAATGAAGTGGAGTTCATTCTAAAAAAAAATGATACGCTTTGGGATTCTACCAAAGAAACGATTGTTTTTACAGGTAGTTCAAGTATCAGAACTTGGAATAATCTAGATGAATTATTTCCCGATCATCAAATTATAAATACGGGCTTTGGTGCATCACAGGCTACCGACCTACTCGCCTATTCCAAGGAATTAATTCTTACATACAACCCGTATAAGGTATTTATCTATGAAGGGGATAATGATATTTCGGCCAACAAAAGGCCAAAAGAAATTTTAGCCACAATAAAGAATATCATAAGAAGGATAAGAGAGAAAAACAGTAACACACAGATAGTCTTGATTGCGGCCAAGCCAAGCGTTGTAAGGTGGTCGCTAAAACGAAGGTACAAAGAACTTAACCGTAAATTCAAAAGACTATGCAAGAAAGATACTTTGCTTCAATTTGCCGATGTATGGAAACCGATGCTTCATGGAAGGAAGTTAAAAAAGGATCTTTTTGAAGAAGATGGTTTACATATAAATTCGAATGGTTATGAAATATGGTATACCGTCATAAAACCGTTTATAGACCTATAAATTAATTATAATACTTAAATCAATTATGTTAAAATCAATTGTTACAAGAGCATTAACCCTATTATTTGTGTGCGCACTAATTGTGGCTTGTCAAGGGGAGAAAAAGATACGCATCAACTTCCCGCCAACTGATTTGGCCAAAGAAAACCTGATTCCTAAACCCCTAAAGGTAATCCCAACCAACAAAGCATTCGGTTTGGATCGCTACACCGCCATCTATACCGGACAAGAGACTGATGGCTTTGCAGAAGTCGGGCAATTTTTAGCAGATAAGATTAAAAAGAAATTGGACTTGGACATTCCAGTAAATACAGAAGGTGATGAACCTATAGAGCGTATTATATTCATAAACAAATCGGATAGCTTGGAACTTGATTCCCCGGAGGCGTACCAACTTTACATCACACAGGATTCAGTGATCCTTAACTCAAATACCGCGGAAGGTGCATTTAGAGGAATCCAAACCTTAAGACAAATCATTCCCGAAGAAAGCAATGATACTCTTGCTGAGCAAAGAATTTGGCCGATTCCTTCTGGTAAGATCATCGATAACCCAAATTTCGGTTTCAGAGGTTCTATGCTCGATGTGGCCCGGCATTTCTTCAGTGTTGAGGATGTTAAAAAATACATCGATCTTTTATCATACTACAAAATCAATGTATTGCATTTGCATTTATCCGATGATCAAGGATGGCGTATTGAAATTAAATCGTGGCCCAAACTGACAGAAATTGGTGGAAGTACAGAAGTTGGTGGCGAAGCCGGTGGTTTTTTCACGCAGGAAGACTATAAGGAAATAGTAGCTTATGCGGCAAAACACTACATGACCATTATTCCGGAAATTGATATGCCCGGTCATACCAATGCCGCTTCTGTGTCCTATCCATTTTTAAATGGAAATGGGAAAACACCCAAACTTTATGAAGGTACAAGGGTTGGTTTTAGCACTTTTGATACAAGAAAAGATACGGTTTATGCATTTATTGATGATGTGGTACGGGAGATTTCGGCAATAACGCCGGGTCCCTACTTTCATATAGGAGGGGACGAGAGCCATGTTACTAAAAAGAAGGACTTTATATATTTTGTCGAGAAAGTGGAGAAAATTGTGCAGAAACATGGTAAGCAAATGATAGGATGGGATGAAATTGCTTCTGCAAACATTGATTCTACTTCAATTTCACAGTACTGGTCAAGTGGTAAAAACGCGGAAAAGGCAATTAGTAGGGGTATGAAAGTAATTCTTTCACCAGCCAAAAAAACATATTTGGACATGCAGTATGATACGCTCTCAAAACACGGGCTGCATTGGGCTGCCTATATTCCAGTTGATTCGGCCTATGTATGGACACCCGAGGAATATGAAGGCATTCCCATGAAAAATATTTTAGGAGTTGAAGCACCTTTATGGTCGGAGACTATTAGTAATATTGATGAACTGGAATATTTAGCATTTCCGCGTGTCATTGGGTACTCAGAACTTAGCTGGTCTATTAAGGATCACCGAAATTGGGAAGACTTTAAAGTTCGATTGGCCAACCAAGCACCTTATTTAGACCGAATGGATGTCAAGTACTATGCATCGCCATTAATAGATTGGAAAAAGAGCAAATACACGTATAAAGAAATAAAAAAGGACTAATTAACCAACACTTTCCTTTCCTCTTTGGAAATGTCATAAATACACTAAAAAATGAAAAAAGTACTCCTATTACTATTGTTATTTGGGATGGCATCAATTGCCCAAACAGCAAATGACACTATTCCCAAGGCCGAAATATCAACTACCATGCAGAGTGTTAATATAAATGGAAGAACCATTTACTTAACGGCTCAAGCAGGTACATTTGAGGTACGTGACGAGAATAATAAACCCATCGCCTTGATGGGACATACCTATTATTCAAGAGGAAGCGATAAACGTAATTCAGTTACACCGAAAAGACCAATTGTCTTTGCTTACAATGGAGGTCCAGGCTCTTCCTCTTTCTGGTTACATATGGGTGTTTTGGGACCCAAGAGAATCGTAGTAAATGACCCAATCTCAACCCCAGCAGCACCTTATAGCATAACGAACAACAACTTTTCGATTTTGGATGTAGCTGATTTGGTAATGATCGATCCTGTGGGTACCGGATTAAGTGTTCCATTGGGAAAGGCAAAATTCAAGGATTTTTGGGGTGTAGATCAAGATATCAGAAGTCTTTCTCTCTTTATTACCCAATTCTTAATCGAGCATAATAGAATGAACAGTCCAAAATATCTTTTAGGTGAAAGTTATGGTACTTTTAGAAATGCCGGTGTCATGAACAAGTTATTGGGACAAGGCATCGCTATGAACGGGGTGATTATGGTGTCAGCTGTATTTGACCTAAGAACATTGTTGTTTCCACCAAATGACGATCTCCCTTACATTGTACATTTCCCTACCTATGCAGCCACCGCTTGGTATCACGATATGGTTGAAAATAAACCTGATGATGTTTATACCTTTTTGGATGAAATACGCAATTTCACCGAAAATGAATATACGCCGGCGCTCTTCAAAGGTGATCAATTATCAGAAAGTAAGAAGCAGGATATTGCTTCAAAATTAGCTGCGTATACAGGCACTTCGCCAATGTACTGGACAAAAGCCGACCTACGGGTTACTGCGAGTGAATTTTTTGCGGAGTTTTTAAGGGATAAAGGTGAAATTGTAGGTCGTTTGGATTCCAGGTTCTCCGGTATTAATCAGGATTTGTTGGCACAGGAAGGAAGCCATGATCCACAAAGTTCGGCAATCTCACCTGCGTATATCACTGGATTCCTTGATTATTTGCACCGAACCCTAAAGGTAAATAAAAAGCTTACCTATTCAATCACGGCAGGACGCCGCGAAGGTTTTAAATGGGATTGGTCGCATGAAGGCAATAATAGATGGGGAACACAAGCTGCTATAAATACAGGGATAGATATGGCACAAGCAATGTCTAGAGATCCAAATATGAAGGTATTGATCCTTAATGGTATTTATGATATTGCGACTGTATTTTATGGGGTAGAACACAGTATAAATCATATGGGATTAACGAAGGAAATAAAGGATAATATCATCATGAAATATTATGAAGCGGGGCATATGATGTATACCCATCAACCTTCTTTGGAAAAGTTTAAAAAAGATGTTGCTGACTTTATAACAGAAACATCGAACTAATTCGATACAGAAAAAGCCCTGAATATTACTTCAGGGCTTTTATAATATCTACAAATTACTTATTCCTCTTCTTGTGCTTCTTCAGCCTCACCAACAAATTCAGAAATTCCTTGTTCATGTAGAATGTTATACCATTGTATTACCTTTTTTATATCGCTGGCATAAACACGATCTTCATCATAATTAGGTAAAACCTCAAAGAAATATTCTTCTAACTTCAGTTTGTCCTCCTTATGACCAACCGAGGTTTTTCCACCTTTCTCCTTGACCTGTATTTTCTTGAATACTTCGCCCAAAGGAATTTCTTCATCCAATGTATAAATCGCAATTTCCGAGAGAACGCTCACATTGCTTTGTGCACTAATGGTAATTCGTTTATTATCCAACAATGATTCTGCTACAAAACCTGAACGGGTTTGGGTCAGTAATTGGTACAGCCCTGGCTTGCCCCCAACAGATAAAATTTTCTCTAAACTCATTCTTTAAAAATTTCCAGACGCAAAGATGCTACATTTATGCAAATATTCACCTTAAATTATCGCGCTTTTTTCATATTCGGAAAACGCATGCGATAATCTACATTTATTTTACCTTTTGATATATTCCCCAACCTAGATTTTAATAGTCTTTTCTTAAGCGACGACAACTTATCGGTAAATAGGATACCTTCTATATGGTCATATTCATGTTGTATGATACGAGCCAAAATCCCATCAAAAGTTTCAGTATGTTCTTTAAAACTTTCGTCAAAATATGTAATAGTGATGGTATCTTTTCGAGAAACATCCTCACGAATATCGGGAATACTAAGACAACCTTCATTAAATATCCAATCCTTACCATTTTCATCGACCATTTTGGGATTTATGAATACTCTCTTAAATCCTTTAAGGGCATTTCTTTCTTCTTCAGGGAGCTCTTCATCCTCAGCGAAAGGTGTAGCATCCACTAAAAACAATCTAACCGCCAGGCCAATTTGAGGTGCCGCCAATCCTACTCCACTCGCATTATACATGGTCTCCCACATATTTGCAATTAGTTCATTGAGCTTGGGTGAATCCTTTTCAATATCCCTTCCTACCTTACGTAGTACAGGGTCGCCATAAGCAACGATAGGTAATACCATTTATTTTCTATTTAAAAAAGCCTGTAAAATCAGGGTTGCACTTATCTCATCTATCAACGCCTTATTCTTGCGTTGCTCCTTTTTAATACCGCCTTCAATCATCGATTGCACTGCCATTTTAGAAGTAAACCGCTCATCTTGCCTTTCAATAGGGATTTCTTTGAAAGTCCTACTCAAATACTTCAAAAATGGTCTAATCAACTCCTCGGCCTGCGAAGGTGAATAATCCATCTGTTTGGGTTCACCCACCACGAATTTTTCAACTTTCTCTTCTGAAACGTACTTTTTCAAAAATGCAATAAGGTCAACGGTCTTCACGGTAGTCAGACCAGAAGCAATAAGCTGAAATTCATCGGTTACAGCAATTCCGGTACGCACTTTCCCATAATCCAAAGCAACAATTCTACCCAATTTTAATTTTTTGGCAAAAATAAACCATAAATTGTTATAACTATAAAAACACAGGATGAATTAGATAGGTAGCCCTTATATTTGTCAAAATTTTAAGAATAAAAATGACCGCACTTAGAGAGACTATTGAAAAAGCATGGGATAACAGGGCACTTTTAAAAGAGCCATCCGTCCAAGACGCCATTCATAATGTAATTGATCTACTGGATGCTGGCAAGCTACGCTGTGCCGAACCTGGTGAAAACGGTTGGCAAATAAATGAATGGGTGAAAAAAGGGGTTGTTCTGTATTTTCCTATTCAAAAAATGGAGACTATGGAGGCGGGCATTTTTGAGTATCACGATAAAATTCCACTGAAAAAAGGGTATAAAGAGAAGGGTATCAGAGTTGTGCCCCATGCATTAGCCCGACACGGAGCTTATATAGCTACAGGTACTATTCTAATGCCAAGCTATGTTAATATCGGAGCGTATGTTGATGAAGGCACCATGGTTGACACTTGGGCCACTGTGGGCAGCTGTGCCCAAATTGGGAAAAATGTACATCTAAGTGGCGGCGTTGGTATTGGTGGAGTCCTTGAACCCTTACAAGCTGCCCCTGTAATCATTGAAGATAACGTTTTTGTAGGTTCTAGATGTATCGTGGTTGAAGGAGTTCGTGTTGAAAAAGAAGCCGTTCTTGGAGCAAACGTCGTGCTAACGGCATCAACTAAGATCATAGATGTTACTGGAGATACGCCTGTGGAAAGAAAAGGTTTGGTCCCTGCGAGATCGGTCGTCATCCCAGGTAGTTACACCAAAACTTTCCCTGCTGGTGATTATCAAGTACCCTGCGCTTTGGTTATTGGAACCAGAAAAGAAAGCACCAACAAGAAAACCTCTTTAAATGATGCGCTTCGTGAATATGACGTCGCTGTGTAAGCCCCTATTATTCGATTATAAGCGCATTTTTTACCCTATTTTCAAGTAGGGTTTTTTTTATTTCAATTGTTTTAAAGTAAAGTGATCAATGGTATTGATGCTCGATAAATCCTATTTCGTATTTCAAAGGAAATAATTTCAAAAAATGGATTTGTAAGATTTTTCACAATAAGTATACTTTTTTTGTTTTTTTTCTGTTAATAACAAACACGATCGATCTAACCAGCCGATTAATTTAGGATTATGCCCCAAACCAAAGAAAAAATATCCGCCTTGATAATCACCTACAATGAAATAGGATATATTGAAAAATGTATTGAGTCCGTTTCATTTGCAGATGAGATCATTGTGGTTGATTCTTACAGCACCGATGGCACTTACGAATACCTTTTGAACCATCCAAAGGTTAAGGTCATTCAAAATCCGTTCAAGAACTTTACAGCGCAGAAATCATTCACCTTGAAGCAGGCTACAAATGATTGGATATTGTTTTTGGATGCTGATGAAATTGTGACCGAACATCTTAAAAATGAAATAAAGGATACAATCAATAACAACCCAAAACATGTGGCGTACTGGTTTTATAGAAAGTTCATGTTCCAAAAAGAACGTTTGCGCTTCAGTGGTTGGCAGACTGATAAAAATTACAGGTTGTTCAGAAAAAGTAAGGTCAACTTTTCCGACAAGCGAATTGTACATGAAACATTGGACATTAATGGTACCTCTGGAAAATTCAAAAACAAGCTTACCCATTTTTGTTACAAGGATTATGGAATGTACAAGAACAAAATGATGTTGTACGGAAGGTTAAAAGCAAAAGAAGCTTTTACAAAAAACAAAAGGTTCAGCTATGCCCTACTACTAATAAAACCCATTTGGAAATTCTTCAATAGTTATTTCATTAGGCTAGGCTTCCTCGATGGTAAAAAAGGTGTAATTATTTGTCACCTAGATGCCTTGTGTGATGTTGAACGTTATCGTGAACTTCAAAGATTGGAAAGGGAAGAACAATGGTCTACGGTTTTCAAGACCATGCCATGATCCACAATTTCCGGTTGAATTAATTTCAGTAAACCGCAACTCATTTCCGCTCTATTTTTTTGTATGCTTTAAATTGGTAGGTTTGTATGCGTAATAAGCAATACGAACAATTATTTAATTTCTACCAATGGCATATGACATTACCTTGGAAGGCAAGAATTTAGAACGAGCAGAAAAACTGTTGGCAGATGTAATCGCTATATTCGAATCCTGTGGGGTATCCTATTGGCTTGAGGGTGGTACCCTTTTAGGTTTACGCCGTGAGGGAAGGTTATTACCCTGGGATAATGATTTGGATATTTCTATTCACGAAAGTGAAGGAGATAAATTATCAGCACTCCAGAACAGCTTGAAAAAAAAGGGCTTTAGAGTTCGCACTCGTCATTTCACTGAAGATTCCAACGTATTTAACAAAGGGGATTTACGTATGATAAAAATCCGTACAAAGCGTTTTTTTGGATTAATAAAGGGTAATGTCTGTCTCGATGTTTTTATAAAATACACGAAGAATGATAAAACGTATTGGGAGATAGCCAATAAGGTTAAAAATGTTCCTTCAAAATACTACGCTGAATTCAAAACAATAGATTTCAAAGGTGATGCCTATGCTATTCCAAAGTTAACGGATGATTACCTCACCTACCGATATGGTGATTGGCAAACGCCAGTAAAAGATTGGGATACTGCCACGGATGACCGGGCATTGTCTTAAGATTTTTGTGAAGAAAGTTTTAAAGCATCCTTTAAAATTGAACTGCTTACATTCTCGGTGTACGGAAAATATTCCATAGCACAACTTACTTTGGGATATCTGCCTCTCCAATCATCCCCTACTGAGATAGCATCAATTTTATAGGTATCCACTATTCTTTGTTTGTTTTTGTCTTCCTGCGGAATAACCTCATCTACAATACCAATAGATTGTACCACCTTTATTCTTTCATGAAAGGGGATAACAGGCTTTTTTCCTTTCTCCTTCTCAATAAGTTCGTCAGTTGAAACCCCAACAATCAGATAATCGCATAGTTCTTTTGACTTTAAGAGGATATTCAAATGACCATAATGGAAGATATCAAAGCAACCCGATGTGTACATTCTATTGTATTTGGCCTTATTCTCGGGTCTGGCAATAATCTTGAATCCTTCAATATCTATAGTCCATTTTTTATCAGGAATACGGGTGTACAAATAATCAATGATCTTTGTAATTTCAAATTCATTGTCTAATGTTGAGGATACCATTACAATTCCTTTCGCCGAGTGTTCTGTAATCCGCCAATTATTAAATTGTTCCTGAAGTTTATTCAAATCTAAATCAACCATAATCGCTATTCAATATTGTCGACAAAACTACGAAATCAAAAATCAAATGCCCATAATATGGTATAACTACCCTTATCAACCTTGCATCTCTATTTTAATTAGAAATAAAACAAGTAACTTTGCAAGCATTGTGGCAGTTAATCCTAGAACAAGTAAAAATTTATTACTTACTGCAACATGGCCTTAAACAACACCAAAAAATGAAAATTGTTATCCTAGCTGCCGGAATTGGTTCACGACTGGGTAATCCATTTCCAAAGCCTTTGACACCATTGAATAATGGTAAAAGCATCATGGGTATGCAGATAGCTAATCTAACCGAGCAATATAGTGTTGATGATATATGTATAGTAGTAGGTTTTAAGAAAGACCTGATAATGGAACGATTTCCTGAAGTCACCTATATCTACAATCCGTTCTTTGATCGCACCAACACCTCAAAAAGTTTACTCAAGGCATTGAAAAAGAATAAAGATACATCAGTTCTCTGGTTGAATGGAGATGTCGTATTCGATGCCCGATTGTTACAGGAATTGAATCCATATATTAAGAATGAACAGTCCTTTGTAGCTGTTAATACCAGTAAAGTGGCTGATGAAGAAGTAAAATACACCTTAAAAAACAAGTTTATCGACCAACTTTCAAAAACCGTTAAAAATGGTTTGGGTGAAGCGGTAGGAATAAATTTTATCGCTTCGAAAGACATTCAAAAATTTATACATCGTCTGGAAGAATGTGATGATAACGATTATTTTGAGCGTGGTTTGGAAATGGCAATTGATAAAGATGGATTGGAGATTAGTGCAGTTGATATCTCTGCTTTTGACTGCATGGAAGTCGACTTTAAGGAAGATTTGGAAAATGCTAATAACCTTTTCCGTTAATGAAAGTCATACTTTTTTGTCAAAATGCATATGCATTTGGGATTATGGCACCCATTCGGGATGTATTGGTTGCCGATTCCCATGAATTTCTCTGGTATATTCCGAAAAAATTATTGGAGGTATTCCCAAACAAAAAAGAGAATTTCACCACTAGTATATTAGACCTACAATTATACCACAGTGATGTAATTTTTGTTCCTGGCAATGAAGTGCCTTACTATTTAAGAGGACTCAAAGTTCAGATATTCCATGGTCTTGCTGGGGAAAAAAAGGGACATTTTCGAATAAGACATTATTTTGACCTATACTTGACCCAAGGCCCTTATTTCACTAAAAAATTCAATGAATTCAAATCAAAATATCGAGACTTTGATGTAATTGAAACCGGGTGGCCAAAATTAGATGTTTATGGTCAAAACCTAAATACCTTCAAATCTGAAAAGCAGCGTATTTTAAGAGCCCACAATACCAATACAATTATACTCTATGCGCCCACCTTCTCCCCCAGTTTAACATCGGCTCCCTTTCTAATCAAGGAAATTGAAAAATTGGCTGTTACTACCGGATTTGTGGTTATCATCAAATTTCATGACCTCATGGTCCAAAATTGGATCAGGGCCTATAAAAGACTCAGTGACAAAGTGCCCAATATCATTTTTGAGGAAGAAAAGAATATAGTTAAATTTTTACTTCAAGCAGATATTCTGGTCAGCGATACCTCATCGGTTATTTATGAATTTCTATTGTTGGATAAACCCGTGATATCCTATAGAAATATTGCCGAAAACATTCAGTGGGATGATTCCAAGAATTATTCCGAATTAACTGAAAAAGTCTTGGATAATTTAAAGAACGATCCGTTTGCGGAACAACGGAACCTTGTTAACCAACAATTTCATCCCTATAAAGATGGGAAATCAGCACAAAGAATGCTCAGTGCTGTTAAACAGCACATTGCGCAGAACGGGGTGCCAGAAAAAAGAAAATTATCTGTTGCCAGGAAATTGAAGATCAACACCATTTTCGGCAAACCTATCTTGGATATCTGGGACAAAGAAAAGAAGCAGAAAATTACTGCACTGTTAATTACATTCAACGAAGTGAATAATATAGACGCTGTATTAGAGAATATTAGTTTTGCCGATGAGATAATAGTTGTGGACTCTTTAAGTACGGATGGTACCGTTGAAAAAATCAGGGAATACCCACATGTGAAACTCGTACAGCGCCCTTTTATAAACTATACGGATCAAAAATCATTTGCCATGGATCAGGCATCGAACGATTGGATCCTGTTTATGGATGCAGATGAGCGCTTAACCGATACGTTAAAAAACGAAATTTTGAAAACCGTAAATTCAGAGCGGCTGGAAACTGTCGCTTTTATGTTCTTACGAACATTCATGTTCAAGAATAAGGTACTTCGTTTTAGCGGATGGCAAAGCGATAAGAATTATCGCCTATTTAGACGGAGTAAAGTGTATTTTGACAATGAACGTATTGTACATGAAACTTTGGTAGTTAATGGGAAATCTGGAATTATGAAAAATAAACTGATTCACTATTCCTATAGCGATTATGAGGATTACAAGGGTAAAATGATAAAATACGGACAAATGAAAGCGATTGAAGAGCATCGAAAAAACAAAAAAGCGTATCCCTATCATTTTATTTTTAGACCCTTGTACAAATTTTTTAATCATTACATTTTACGATTGGGTATTTTAGATGGCAGAAAAGGAATAACAATCTGTTACCTTAATGCTTTGGGCGTTTATTCCCGATATAAGGAAATGAAGCGCCTTAGAGCAATGGAAAAACCTTCGAGTACATGAACGACTTTACTTCTGAGATAAATAATTGCATTGCTGTTCTAGAGGCTGGAGGTCTCATACTCTACCCTACTGACACCGTTTGGGGTATTGGTTGCGATGCCACAAATGAAGATGCCATCAAAAAGGTCTTTCATCTAAAACAGCGCGAGGACTCAAAAGCATTGATTTGTTTAGTTGCAAATGATGCCATGCTCGAAAGACATGTTGAGCAAGTCCCTGAATTAGCGTATGATATTTTGGATTTGGCCATTAAGCCAACTACAATTATTTATGATAACCCGAAAGGAATCGCCAAAAATACGATTGCCAAGGATAATACCCTGGCCATTAGGGTAGCTTCTGATAAATTCTGTCAATATTTGATAAACAGGTTCAAAAAGCCAATTATCTCTACTTCCGCCAATATTGCCGCACAGCCTACGCCCAGTGGCTATAATGAAATAAACGATGTTATTATAAAAGGTGTTGACTATATCGTAAATTTGCAGCAGGATAAAAAAAATGCGACATCTTCATCTATTATTAAGTTAAGTAATGATGGTACTGTTAAGGTGATCCGAGAATAGCAATGCAACAGAATTATAAAGAGGCACTCCAAGAATCTATTTTCAAAACCCTAACTGAAGCAGCGGAAGAGATTGCACTTGACTGTTATGTTATAGGTGGTTTTGTACGCGATTATCTTTTAAAACGAGGAACTCCAAAAGATATTGATGTTGTCGCAGTAGGCAGTGGTATTGACTTGGCAAAAAAAGTCGCATCAAAATTACAAGGGAATCCCAAAATCTCCATCTTCAAAACCTTCGGTACCGCAATGCTCAAATATAAAGATCTCGAGGTAGAGTTTGTAGGAGCACGAAAGGAGAGTTATCATCATGAAAGCAGAAAACCTGTGGTTGAGGTCGGTACTTTGGAAGAAGATCAACATCGACGGGATTTCACCATAAATGCTTTGGCGCTATCATTGAACAAAAAAGATTATGGGGATCTATTAGATCCCTTTGAGGGAGTTATAGACCTTGAGAAAAAAGTTCTAAGAACACCTTTAGAGCCGGGAATTACTTATTCTGATGATCCTTTGCGAATGATGCGCGCAATACGATTTGCCACACAACTCGGTTTTACAATAGAAAAGAAATCACTAAGGGCGATTTCTGAAAATAAAGAACGTATAAAAATTGTTTCCAAAGAGCGAATTGTTGAGGAGTTGCACAAAATTTTGGCTTGTGAAAAACCTTCAATAGGCCTTTCTTTAATGCACAATTCCGGCCTTCTCGACTATATCATTCCAGAGCTTACAGCCCTAAAGGGTATTGAAGAAATTGAGGGTCAACGTCATAAAGATAATTTTTGGCATACCTTGGAGGTTGTTGATAATATTGCACTTGCCACCGAAAACCTATGGTTGCGTTGGGCCGCATTATTACATGATATTGGGAAGGCCCCTACCAAAAAGTTCGATAAAAAAATAGGTTGGACATTTCACGGACATGAATTCGTAGGTTCAAAAATGGTCTACGAGCTTTTCAAAAGACTACGAATGCCATTGAACGACAAAATGAAATTTGTCCAGAAAATGGTATTGATGAGCTCAAGGCCAATTGTTCTTTCTGAGGAATTTGTAACTGACTCTGCCGTTAGACGACTTATTTATGATGCTGGCGAATTTGTGGATGACCTAATGACTTTGTGCGAGGCGGATATAACGACCAAGAACCCGAAAAAGCAGAACAGATACAAGAACAATTTCAAGATTGTCCGTCAAAAAATAATTGAAGTCGAAGAGCGTGATCACGTTCGAAATTTTCAACCCCCTATCTCTGGAGAAGAAATTATGAGAACTTTTAACATAAAACCCTCAAAAGAGATTGGGATAATTAAGGCGGCTATCAAAGAAGCTATTTTAGATGGTGAAATCTTAAATGAACATAGTGCTGCCC